>CBFHCK010000104.1:0-8026 GCA_965653955.1 uncultured Spongiibacteraceae bacterium | reverse complement strand
AGCCATTGCCGCCGCAGCCGAGCAGGCCGCCGCTGAAGCGAGCGCCGCCGAAGCCCCGGTCGATGTGGCGTCATTGCAAGCCACGATCGAGCAACTGCAACAGCAGTTGGCCGATGCCAAGGATCAGACGCTGCGGACTGCGGCAGAGATGCAGAACGTGCGTCGCCGCGCCGAGAAGGATGTCGAAAGTGCGCATAAATACGCGCTGGAAAAATTCGTCAATGGCGTGCTGCCCATCGCGGATAACCTCGACCGTACGCTCGATGCCGTACCCGATCGCGAGGCAGAGGGCGTCAAGCCGCTGGTCGAGGGCGTCGAACTGACTCGCAAAACGCTGCTCGATGTACTCAATCGCTTCCAGGTCGAACAGATCGATCCGCTCGGCGCGCCGTTCGATCCGCAATTCCACGAAGCGGTATCGATGGTCGAAAACCCCTCAGCCGAGCCGAATTCCGTGCTGCACGTCATGCAGAAGGGCTACACGCTGAACGGCCGCCTGTTGCGCGCCGCGATGGTGATGGTGGCAAAAGGCAACGCGAAGAAAATCGACGAAACCGCCTGATGTTTGAGTCCTCCCCTATTTATAGGGGAGGTGTCCCGCAGGGGCGGAGGGGTCAAAAATGATTACCCCTTGAATTCACAGGCGGCGGGCCAATATAGGCGAACAGGCAAGATTGAACCGCTGCGCAGCAGTTGGCGCGGCAACCAAATTCAGATATCCCGGAGAACAGGCAATGGCAAAGATCATCGGTATTGACCTCGGCACCACGAACTCCTGCGTGGCCATCATGGATGGCGACAAGGTCAAGGTGCTCGAAAACGCAGAAGGTGCGCGCACCACGCCATCGATCGTCGCTTACACCGACAACGACGAAATTCTGGTTGGCCAGTCGGCGAAACGTCAGGCGGTCACCAATCCGAAAAACACGCTGTACGCGGTCAAGCGTCTGATCGGCCGCCGTTTCACCGACGATGTCGTGCAGAAAGACATCCACATGGTGCCGTACAAAATCGTCAAAGCCGACAATGGCGATGCGTGGGTCGAAGTGAACAACAAGAAAATGGCCGCGCCGCAGATTTCGGCCGAAGTATTGAAGAAAATGAAAAAGACCGCCGAAGATTATCTCGGCGAAGAAATTAAAGAAGCGGTCATCACCGTTCCTGCGTACTTCAACGATTCGCAGCGTCAGGCAACCAAAGACGCTGGCCGCATCGCCGGTCTCGACGTCAAGCGCATCATCAACGAGCCGACCGCAGCCGCGCTTGCGTACGGTATCGATAAGGAAGGCGCCGGCGATCGCGTCATCGCGGTATACGACCTCGGCGGCGGTACCTTCGATATTTCGATCATCGAAATCGCCGACGTCGATGGCGAGAAACAATTCGAAGTGCTGTCCACCAACGGCGATACCTTCCTCGGCGGTGAAGACTTCGACATGGTGTTGATCAACCACCTGGCCGATGAGTTCAAGAAAGACAACGGCATGGATCTGAAAGGCGATCCGCTGGCGATGCAGCGCCTGAAAGAAGCCGCTGAAAAAGCCAAGATCGAGCTGTCGTCGAGCCAGCAGACCGAAGTGAATCTGCCGTACATCACCGCCGATGCGAGCGGCCCGAAACACATGGTCGTCAAGCTGACCCGCGCCAAACTCGAATCGCTGGTCGAATCGCTGGTCGAGCGCTCGATGGAGCCGGTCAAGCAAGCGTTGAAAGATGCCGGCAAATCGCCGAAAGAAATCGACGAAGTGATTCTGGTCGGTGGTCAGACCCGTATGCCGATGGTGCAGAAACGCGTCGCGGATTTCTTCGGCCAGGAACCGCGTAAGGACGTGAACCCGGACGAAGCGGTGGCGATCGGCGCGGCGATTCAGGGCGCGGTATTGAGCGGCGACGTGAAAGACGTGCTGTTGCTTGACGTGACTCCGCTGACGCTCGGTATCGAAACGATGGGTGGTGTTGCAACGCCGCTGATCGAGAAAAACACGACGATTCCGACCAAGAAATCGCAGGTGTTCTCGACCGCCGAAGACAACCAGACGGCCGTGACGATTCACGTCGTTCAGGGCGAGCGTAAACAGGCGGCGGCGAACAAATCGCTCGGTCGTTTCGATCTCGCGGATATTCCGCCGGCCCAGCGCGGCCTGCCGCAAATCGAAGTGACCTTCGATATCGATGCGAACGGCATTCTGAACGTATCGGCGAAGGACAAGGCGACCGGCAAGCAGCAATCGATTCGTATCACCGCATCGAGCGGTTTGAGCGAAGACGAAATCAAGAAAATGGTCACCGATGCCGAAGCGAATGCGGAAGCGGACAAGAAATTCGCCGAACTGGCGCAATCGCGCAACACCGCCGAAGGTCTCGTCCACGCTACCCGCAAAACGCTGCAGGAAGCGGGCGACAAAGTGACTGCCGATGAGAAATCGAAAATCGAAGCGGCAATCGCCGACGTTGAAGCAGTGGTGAAAGGCGACGATAAGGAAGCGATCGACAACGCAACGCAAAAACTGACCGAGGCCTCAAGCGGCATGGCGCAGAAGATGTACGCCGAAGCGCAAGCTAAGGCCGAGCAGGAAGGCGGTGCCGGTGCGCAACAAGCCGGCGGCAAGGACGATGTCGTCGATGCTGAATTTGAGGAAGTGAAGGAAGACAAGTAACGGAAGAAAAGGGACGGCGTGATTACACCGTTACTTGACCACCCGTCTTAAGGCGATGCGGTCCGTTGGGCCGAGCGTCGCAAGGCGGTGGCTACAATAACGGCGCAACTTGCTAAGTCGTTATCGCAAGGTCAGTATGGCGCCCCCATACTGACCTTGTCGTTTCCGGGACGTAACCTTTCATCTCATCGGCCATAGCGTAAAGCAGCCAAAAAGCAGTGTAGAAGCAGCCAAAAATGTCGAAACGCGATTACTACGAAATTCTGGGTGTGGCGCGCGATGCCGCCGACACCGACATCAAAAAGGCCTATCGCCGCGTGGCGATGAAGTTTCACCCTGACCGTAATCCGGGTGACAAAGAATCCGAAGATCGCTTCAAAGAAGCCAACATGGCTTATGAAGTTCTTTCCGATCCGCAAAAGCGTTCCGCGTACGATCAGTTCGGCCACGCCGCAGTCGATGGCAGCCAGGGCGGCGGTCAAGGCGGCTTTGGTGCCGGTGGGGCAAACTTTTCCGACATCTTCGGCGATGTATTCGGCGATATTTTTGGTGGCGCTCGCGGCGGTCGTGGTGGCGGTCCGCAACGCGGCTCCGATCTGCGTTACACCCTCGATATCAGTCTCGAAGAGGCGGTTAAGGGCACCACGGCAAAAATTCGTGTGCCGACGCTGGTGCACTGCGAAGAGTGCAACGGTTCCGGCGCGAAGAAGGGCAGCTCGCCGGTGACCTGTACGACTTGCGCCGGTGCCGGCCAAATTCGTATGCAACAGGGCTTTTTCTCGGTGCAGCAGACCTGCCCGAACTGCCGGGGCAAAGGCAAAATGATCGCCGACCCGTGTCCGAAGTGTTATGGCCGCGGTGTCAACGAAGAAACCAAAACGCTGTCGGTCAAAGTGCCGGCGGGTGTCGATACCGGCGATCGTATTCGCCTCGCGGGTGAAGGCGAAGCCGGTGCGGATGGCGGTCCCGTCGGCGATTTGTACGTGCAGATTTCGGTACGCGAACACCCGATTTTCGAGCGCGACGGCAAACATCTGTTCTGCGAAGTGCCGATCAGCTTCGCCGATGCAGCGCTCGGCGGTGAACTCGAAGTGCCGACGCTTGAAGGCCGCGTGAAGCTGAAAATTCCGCAGGAAACGCAAACCGGCAAATTGTTCCGCTTGCGCGGTAAAGGCGTTACGCCGGTACGTGGTGGGGGCCCCGGCGATCTACTGTGTCGCGTCGTCGTCGAAACGCCGGTGAATCTGAACAAGCGCCAAAAAGAATTGCTGCGCGAATTGCAGCAATCGATGGAAGGCGATGGCCAGCATTCACCGCGCAAAGGTTCGTGGTTTGAAGGCATGAAGAACTTTTTCGGCGACTCGAACTAATTACAGGAATTCGTTATGACTTTGCGCATTGCCGTCACCGGCGCCGCCGGCCGCATGGGAAAAACGCTGATTGAAGCGATCAATAACGCTGAAGGTTGCGAATTGACCGCAGCGATCGAGCGTCCCGAGAGTTCGTTGATCGGTGCCGATGCGGGCGAACTCGCGGGCATCGGTAAAAACGGCGTGCTCGTCAGCGGCGATTTGCAGAAAGTGACGAGCCAGTTCGATGTGCTGATCGATTTCAGCGTGCCGGCGGCGACATTGAAAAACGCCGAAATTTGCGGTGCTACCGGCAAGAAAATCGTCATCGGTACCACGGGCTTCAATCCGGATCAAAAAGAAGAATTATTGTTTTTGCTGCAAACCGTGGCGGTGTGTATCGCATCGAACTACAGCACCGGCGTGAACGTCTGCTTCAAATTACTCGAACTCGCCGCGCAGGTATTGGGTGATGAATACGACGTCGAGATTTACGAGGCACACCACAAACATAAAATCGACGCCCCATCCGGCACTGCACTCAGCATGGGCGAAGTAGTCGCGAAAGCGTTGCAACGCAATCTGCGCGAAGTGGCGGTGTATGGTCGCGAAGGTCAGACCGGCGCGCGTAAACCCGAAACGATCGGCTTCGCCACTGTGCGCGCCGGCGATATCGTCGGCGATCACACAGTGACGTTCGCCGCCGATGGCGAGCGCGTCGAAATTACGCACAAGGCCAGCTCGCGTATGTCGTTTGCACGCGGCGCCGTGCGCGCTGCTGTATGGCTCGGTAAGCAGCAGCCGGGCCTTTACGATATGCAGGATGTATTGGGCTTGAAATAAGCTCGGTCTAGAAAAACATCGCGCCTGAATTTTCAGGCGCCACACCGCGGTTTTAACGCAGAACATTTCTCTTTACCACGGCGTCTTTTTTCTACACGACACTTTTTTCTAACACGACAATGTAGGCGCGCCGCTTCTTGCGGCCCAATAGCGTCGCAAAGAAATCCATTAATACTGAAATCCATCCGTATTTTTTTCGAAGCGCCGCATCAGCGCGGGCGATTTCGCTTTCGCTATCGACAAGATGTGCCTCGACATCGATCCAATCGCCCAGCAGCTTGCCGCGCAGATCGCAAGGTGCAATGCGTGCCCGCGATGAATTTCGCAGCCGTTTGACTTTGCCGGCATCGCCACTGGAAAAAATGTAAACGCGCTCATCTGTCCGAGCGAACCATACGGGGGTGTGCACTTCGAGGCCGGATTTACGAAAAGTGGCGAGATTCAGATAATTGAATGCGTCGAATGCGTGAAGGTTGCTCTGATTCGTATTCATCGTGATCATCCGCTAGGGCGCAATGCCAGTGTAGGTCGCACGAGCCATGCTATTTGATCTAGATGGTATTTTTAGCTGGCCACCGCTGACAAATCGGGAATTCGCGGCCACACTTCGTGAGCCCTAAAAAACGCTTATCCATCATGACTAAAGAAACCATAAACATCGATCGCTTGCAGCCGGGACTGTATATCGAGCTGCCGCTCAAGTGGAACGAACATCCGTTTCTGATGAGCCGGTTCCGGTTGAAGGACGCTCAGCAAATTCAGCTGATTCGCAAATTGGGCGTGCGCGAAGTTTGGTATTTCCCGCAGAAGTCGCTGGTCGATCCGCTTGAGGTGGAAGCCGTCGGCGTTCCCGAAGCCGATGAGGCGAGCACCCAGCAGGCAATGCAAGAGCAATGGGATAAAAAAGAGGAACAAGGCGACCGATTGCGCCGCAAGCGCCTGGAAATTCAGCGCGTGGAAAAGCAATACAACAACGTTGTCGGTGAAGTGAAAGACCTGATGGGCAAGATGAATAGTCTGCCCGTGCAGGCGATGAGCGAAGCGACGAAGGTGGTCGCCAGTATTGTCGGCACATTGTCAGCGGATAAAGAAATTCTCGTGCATCTGATGAATGCGAATAATCTCGATGACACGTTGTATTTTCATGTCCTGAACGTTTCGGTGTTATCGCTGTTAATTGCGCGCGAACTCGGTATCGACGATAAAGAGCAGTTGATGATTCTCGGTCTCGCGGCGCTGCTGCACGACATCGGTCATGCGAAAATACCGCCGCAGATCGTGCGCAAAAATTCCGCGCTGACCAAGCCGGAGCAGGAGCTGTATGCGAGGCACGTGCGCTTCGCAATCGACATGATTACGCAGCACGCGAAATTGAAATTGACGGTAAAGCCAACGCTATTGACGCTGATCGATCAGCATCATGTCTTTCTCGACGGCAGCGGTTATCCGGCGGATATAGATCCGGCGAAAATGCATCCGCTCAGCAAGATTCTCGCGACGATTAATTATTACGACGAGTTGTGCAACCACAACGATCCGCGCCAAAGTTTAACGCCGCACGAAGCATTGAGTCTGATGTTTTCGAAGCAATCGGCGAAGTTCGATAAGCCTATATTGCAGGCGTTGGTGAAAATGCTTGGCATTTATCCGCCCGGCACTGTTGTGCAATTATCGGATGACTCGATCGGTATCGTGATTTATCTGAACCGCAAGGAATTGCTGAAGCCCGGTGTGTTGCTGTATTCGACTGAGATTCCAAAAGCCGAGGCAGTGATTGTCGATTTAACCGAACAAAACGAATTGACGATTCGCAAGAGTTTGCGGCCAGCCCAGCTGTCGAAAGAAATGTTCGAATATTTGAATCCGCGCGAGCGTATTAGTTATTTCTTCGCGCTTACACCGTCCGATCATGATCAATAAGATTCTTTAAGCGTCGCGAGCGAAGACAGGTTGCACGCGGCCGGAGCACAGGAAGCGGAGCATACGCGACCAGTATGTGAGGCCGCATATTCGAGAGAGGGAGCACCGCCCGCGTGCAAGATGTCGAGCGCACTGCACGATGTAGTCGATAGAGCGACGCCGGATGCCGAAGCCGAGTAGCTTAAAGCCAGCCTTTGCGTTTGAAATACACATAAGGCGCAATCCCGGACAAAATCATCAGCACGATTGCCCACGGATAACCGAATTCCCAGCTGAGTTCGGGCATGATTTCGAAATTCATTCCATACATGCTGGCAACGAGCGTCGGTGGCAGAAATACCACGGCAGCGATCGAGAATATTTTAATAATCTGATTCTGTTCAATGTTGATGAAACCCTGCGCGGCATCCATCAAGAAGTTGATTTTTTCGAACAGGAACGCGGTGTGCGACATCAGCGTTTCAATGTCGCGAAAAATTTCGCGACAGGTTTCCTGTTGCTCCGGATAGCTGCGGATATGACGCTGCAAAAATGAAATCGAGCGCTGCGTATCCATCAAGCACAGACGAATTTTTCCGTTGCTGTCTTCGAGTTTTGCCAATCGATCGATCGCATCCTCAAGTTCGCCTTCTTCGTCTTCGAGGACGAGGTGGCTGACATCCTCCAAGCGCTGGTGAATGTTTTCGAGCGAGTCGGCGAGGTTTTCAACTTTCTGTTCGAGCAGCGCGAGCATGATATCGAGCGAGTTTTTTGCCTCGACCCAGCCGCGATGCGTGCGCATCCGCAACAGACGAAAATCCGGCAACTCGGTATCGCGAAACGTCAGCAGTTGCCGTTCGTTCAAAATGAACGCGACCGATTCGGTTTTGTGGCGACCTTCGCTCTGGTAAAGAAACAGCGAGTGCACGTGAATGCCTTCGCTGTCGATGAAATAGCGTGCCGACGCTTCGATCTCTTCCATTTCATCGGGGTCGGGCAATGGCGCCCGATGCACCGTCTCGATCAGCTCGCGCTCGGCGTCGGTGGGATCGGTCACGTCGACCCACTTCGCATCCGCAATCGGCATGACGTCGCTGCCGGGCGCCTGCCGGAGCTCTTTCAGCGTGTTTTCGGTGATCGTGAATACATGCAGCATGCGGATGTCCTGCTTGTTATATTCGGGCGAGTTGATCGGCGGGTTGGTTGGGTGACGTGCAACCGGCGCGGATGGTAAAGACACTTAGGCCTCGTCGCAACCGCCGGTCGCCTACGTAATAG
>CBFHCK010000103.1:0-8056 GCA_965653955.1 uncultured Spongiibacteraceae bacterium | reverse complement strand
TCGCGGGAATGAAATCCGCCACCGGATGATCGAGCTTCAACTGCCCTTCGCCGATCAGCATCATCGCCGCGATGCCGGTTACTGGCTTGGTCTGTGAATGAATGCGCCACAACGTATCGGCATCGACCGCGAAGCTGCTGTCGAAGGCCAGCTTGCCGGCACGCAGGAATTGCGGTGCAGCGGAATCTTCGCCAATCGCCAGCACCGCGCCGGGAGCCATCCGTTGCGCCACCAGATTGTCGATGAACACTTGCATAGTGGCGGCTGATGCGGGCGCCGCCAGCGCGCGAGCGTTTAATCCGCCGAGGCTGGCCAGGAGGCCGAGCTGGCCAGCAGTAGTTAGCAACTGCCGGCGATTCATACGCATGTTTGCGGGCATTGTTATGGGCTCCTGTGTAGTCGGGCAATCAACGCAAGTGGGTCGAGGGGCAATTAGAAATGCTGTTGATAATAATTGCTTCAACAAAATAACGGTCGTTACCGAAAAGTAATAGCGGCAGAATTCGTTTGCACCGCACGCGCGTCGAAGGCTATAACCGCGCGGCTGTGCAAATAACAAACGCCCAGGAATGCGCCCCATGAAAAAAGCTCTGCTCGCTGTATTGATCGTCGGTATGGTCATCGCCGGAGTTGTCGTCGCCAAGCGACTGCCGCCTAGCGCCGCTGACGATTCGCTGCGACAACCGCCAGCCGGCCCCGTGATCGGCTTCGAGGAAAAACACAACACCTACGCCTGGCTCGGCATTCCGTATGCGCAACCGCCGGTCGAGGCCTTGCGCTGGCGCGCACCGCGACCGCTGCCGGCGTGGCAGCAAACACGCAGCGCACTCGCTTATGGCGCGGAATGCACCCAGTTTTCGCTCAGGCAGGAAGTGAAAGGCAGCGAGGATTGCCTGACGCTGAACATCTGGGCGCCGCGCGCGAAAGCCGAGCGGCCGTTGCCGGTGATGGTGTGGATACACGGCGGCGGCAATACGATCGGCTCGGCCGCGATGGGGCAGGGCAACGAGCTGGCAGGCAAACAGAACGTCATCGTCATCGCGCTTAATTATCGACTCGGCGTGTTTGGCTGGCTCAGTCATCCCGCGTTGCGTGTCGATGCTTCGCCGGAAGACGCATCGGGCAACTACGGTCTGCTCGATCAGATCGCCGCGCTGCATTGGGTGCAGCAAAACATCGCTGCGTTTGGGGGTGATCCCAATAACGTGACGATCTTCGGCGAAAGCGCGGGCGCGCACGACGTCATGATGCTGGTCGCGTCACCGCTCGCGAAAGGATTGTTCCATCGTGCCATTTCCCAAAGCGGCGGCGTGCGCACGACGCCGCGCAGCTACGCGGAAAACTACAGCGACGATGAAGCGCTTGGTTCAAGCAATAGTTCGCGCGAATTCGTCAGCAAACTGTTGATTGCCGATGGCAAGGCCGCCGACCGTGTCGCCGCCAAGAGCGTGCAGCAAAAAATGGCGGATAGCGCCGTGCTCGACTATTTACGCGCGAAAACACCGCAGCAATTGCTGGCCGTCGTCAATCCGCGCGGCTTCGGCATGTATACCACCCCGAACAGCTTTCGCGACGGCCATGTACTTCCGGAGCAATCGCTACTGCAGACATTCGCGGACAGCGCGAAATACAACGCCGTGCCGTTGATACTCGGCAGCAATCGCGACGAAATGAAACTATTCATGGCCACCGATCCCGAGTTTGTCGATATGCGCCTGGGCTTTATTCCACGCATCAAAAATCTCGATGACTACAACCGCATCACGCGTTATTACTCCGATGGCTGGAAAGCGCTCGCGGTCGACGAGCCGGCGGCGGTGCTGCACAAGGCGCAGGGCGATACCGTATTCACGTATCGCTTCGACTGGCAGCAGGAGCCGGATTTAGGCGTCGTCGATCTCGCCGATTGGCTCGGCGCCGCGCACGGTTTTGAAGTTCGTTTCGTGCTGGGAAAAAGCGCGCCCGGCTTTCCATTTTCCGACGACACGCTCAGCGCACAGATGATGAGTTACTGGGCTGCGTTCGCGCGCGATGGCAAGCCCGGCAACGGCGACAATCCGCAACAGCCGGAATGGACGCCATGGCAATCGAGCGGACCGCGCCAAATGATTTTCGATTCCGCGAAAAGTGGCGGCGTGCGCATGAGCGACGACGCGATGACAGTGACAATGCTGAAACAACGTTTGCTCAACGACGATCAGATCGCGAGCGCATCGACGCGCTGCAAAATCTACGCGAAATTATTTTTGATGGGATTTCAAACCGACGATTTCTGGAACTGGCAGGAATACCGCCAACTCGATTGCGCGGAATTGCCGCCGAGCCAGTTTGCTGAAAATTGATGCGCACGAATTTTGTTTTTTCGTGCGCCTTAAAACGTAAAGTACACCATCTATTCGAACATTAACGCGAGAAAATTCATGGCTTCCAGATTAAGCAAAATAGCGCTGCTGATTGTCCAGGAGCGCGAGGCGTTGCTGACAACCTGGCGTCGACAAGTTTGCCAAATGCCGTCCGCAAAAAATCTCGATATACCCGCGCTTGATGATCATATTCCGCTGCTGCTTGACGAGCTGGCATTGGCATTTCAGAAAATGTCGGACGAAACCATCGTCGATGCTTTGCTCGAAGGCAGTCCGCCAGAGCATGGCGGACAGCGACTGAAAGATGGATTCGATATTGAAGAAGTGGTCGCCGAATACAATATTTTGCGCGGTTGCATACACGATGTGGCCGATCTGCACGAAGTCAGCCTGCAAGGAAAACCGTTTCACATCATGAATCGCGTTTTCGATCAGGCGATCGGACTCGCGGTGCAAACGTATGCCACGCAAAAGGCGCTCGAAGTGCAGCAACGGCGCGAAGATTATCTCGCCTTCGTCGCGCACGATTTACGCACACCGCTGAACGCGATTTCACTGGCCGCACGGGTGCTGGAGATCAAACTGCAAGGCGCGGCCGGCAACGCGGAAACCGGCCTGATGCTGAAAACATTGCATCGCAACGTGAAGCACCTCGAAGAACTGGTCGGCAACGTCCTGAAGGAAAACATCAATCTCGAAACGGAATCGGGAATAAAGCTCGAACGGCGTAACTTCGATTTATGGCCGCTGGTTGAATTGCTTATTCACGATTTACATCCCATCGCCGGCACCTCAAGCACGAAGCTGATTAATCAAGTGCCCGACGAATTGATGATTTATGCCGATGCTGCGCTACTACGGCGCGTCTTTCAAAATCTGATCGCAAACGCAATTAAATATACGCCGCGTGGTGAAGTCATTCTCGGGGCAAAAGAAATGGGTAATGGCGATGTCGAGTGTTTCGTGCGCGACAATGGCGCCGGCATTCCATCCGATCGCCTCGATGCCGTTTTCGATAAACTCGAAACCGATTCAGAACGCGATGGCGCGCTCGGTCTCGGTCTCACCATCGTCAAAACCTTTGTCGAAGCGCACGACGGCAAAGTCACCGTGAGCAGCGAAGTCGGCAAAGGCTCGACGTTTACATTTGTGATTCCCGGCAGGAAATAATTCCAGCGGCGATCTATCAATGTTTGAGTTTGTAACCGGTCCTGAATATCCACCACACCACGGCGAGACACATCAGCATAAATAGCAACGTCATGCCGAGGCTGACGGCGATATTAACGTCGGCGACGCCGTAAAAGCTCCAGCGAAAGCCGCTGATCAGATACACCACCGGATTGAACAAGGTGATCTTCTGCCAGATCGGCGGCAGCATATTGATCGAATAAAATGTGCCGCCGAGAAATGTCAGCGGTGTGATGATCAGCATCGGCACAATTTGCAATTTCTCGAAGCCATCCGCCCACACGCCGAGAATGAATCCAAATAAACAAAAGGTGACGGCGGTGAGAATCAAAAAGCCGATCATTGCGAGTGGATACGCAATTTCGAACGGCACAAATACGCGCGCCGTGGCGAGTACCAACATACCGAGGATGATCGATTTCGTTGCGGCCGCACCGACGTAACCGATGATGATTTCGACATACGAAATCGGCGCCGACAATACCTCGTAAATCGTGCCCGAATATTTCGGCATATAAATTCCGAACGATGCGTTCGAAATACTTTCGGTGAGCAGCATCAGCATGATCAAACCCGGCACGATGTACGCGCCGTAACTGACGCCATCGATTTCGACCATACGCGAGCCGATCGCCGAACCGAATACAACGAAATAGAGCGAGGTGGAAATGACTGGCGATGCGATGCTCTGCATCAAGGTGCGCCAGGTGCGAGCCAGCTCGAATAAATAAATGGCGCGAATCGCGTGGAAATTCATGATGGCGCCCTCACCAGATTAACGAAAATATCCTCCAGCGAACTCTCGCTGGTGTGCAGATCCTTGAAGCCGATGCCGTGCTCGCTCAAACGCGCGAGTAATTCGGCGATACCGGTGTGCTCGTGCTGCGCATCGAACGTATAGACGAGCTCGTTGCCATCGGCACCGAGTTCGAGGCCGAGATGAGCGAGCGCGGCAGGCAATTGCGTCAACGGCTGCTGCAATTGCAGCGTCAATTGTTTCTTGCCGAGCTTTCGCATCAGCAAGGCTTTATCTTCCACCAACACGATTTCGCCGTGATTGATTACGCCGATGCGATCGGCCATTTCCTCGGCTTCTTCGATGTAATGCGTGGTGAGAATAATAGTGACGCCGCTGGCGCGCAGCTTGCGCACCATTTCCCACATATCGCGACGCAGTTCGACATCGACCCCGGCGGTGGGCTCATCGAGAAACAGAATGGTTGGTTCGTGCGACAGCGCTTTCGCGATCATCACGCGACGTTTCATGCCACCCGATAACGCCATCGTTTTGGTGTCGCGCTTATCCCACAGCGACAAATCGCGCAGCACTTTTTCGATATACGCGGGATCGCGCGGTTTACCGAACAAACCGCGACTGAACGTCACCGTCGCCCAAACGCTTTCGAATGCTTCGGTAAATAATTCCTGTGGCACCAATCCGATCTTCGAACGCGCTGCGCGATAATCGCGCACGATGTCGTGGCCATCGACCAGCACACTGCCGCCGCTGGGATTGACGATGCCGCAGATAATGCTGATCAGCGTCGTCTTGCCGGCTCCGTTCGGGCCGAGCAGCGCAAAAATTTCGCCGCGCCGTATTTCCAAATCGACGCCGTTCAGCGCCTTGAATCCAGATTCATAGGTTTTGGTGAGTTGCTTCACCGCGATAACAGATTCCACGAATTCTCCTTAACGTAACGAAAGTGCCGCTAATCCAATTCCAATGGCGATAAAACCGAATAACAGTATTTTGGTGCGCACACGCAACACATCCACTGCCTGCACCAATCGCTGATTTTGATCGGCCAGTTCTTTAACCAGATTCGATAGTTCGACCTGTTGCGTGCGTAGCTCGGCAACTTGTTGTTGCAGCTCGGCGAGGACGGCTTCAGGGGATTGCGGTAACGAGTCGACAGGCGCTGACGGTTCGCTGTTTTTTTTGCGCACGCGCTGCCACAGCTTTTGCGCGCCGCTGACTACAGTCGGCGCGTAATCGATCATGTCTTTCCACGGCAGAAACTTGAGTGCATGTATCCAGATTGCCATATCCCTCTCCTCGAATTAATTGGTGGGCCTCGTTTCAGTTGGCCACCCTCACTTTAATTAGCAGCGATAGGGGTAATTGCCGCCGGCGCCAGCAGCGCCGGAATGATTTGTGTTTTGCATGTCGATTGCGTGTGCCATTCCTGATCGAGCACTTCGTTTTTATACGATGGCGTGTTGACGTCGTGCAATGTGATATCGGTAATTTTGTTGCTATTGAATTTCACCAGCGCGCGCAACGGGTCATTGCGGTCGGCGAGTGTATAAACGACATAACCTTCGTTTTGCCCAACCTGATAAGGCATTTGATAGAAGCAACCGACACTTTTCACTTTTAAAGCCGACAGCGCCGGCGCGACTTCGGCATAGCCGCGTCGATCGGCAAGGTTTTCCGCAAAAATACTGCTCATCGGCCGCAGCACGACATTGTCGTCGAGCAATTCCCTCAGCTCGACCTCAGCTTGTTGCGGTGAATTTTGCGTTTGAATTAATGCGTGGGCGAAATCCGGAAATAATCGCTGCGTCGATTGCGTGAACGGTCGTGCGGTACGGCGTGCGTATTCCACATCGGACAATTTGATGATGTTCACGCTGCCCGGAAACCACGCATCGAGCACGGCTGCGTAATCGCGGGCACCGGCGGTAATGCAATTCGAGCGCATGAATTTGGAATCGGTACCCCAGTTTTCGTTGACTTGCGAGAGCGCCGCGTTGTACCAAATCGCCTTGTCGAGCAACGTCAATGGCGCCGGGTCGATAATTTTTTTGATGTCGTCGCAACCGGTTTGCAGGGTCGACGAACAATTGACTTCGCGCGCCAGCTTGACGATCGGCGATGGCGAATCTGCGTTCAATTTCATCTGCAACGACGGTTGTTGTATTGGTGTATTGCTCGGACCGGCAATCAGATTTTTGTTCGATGGATCGATTTTCGGATAAAACTGTCCGTCGAGATGCAATTCGGTTTCGCGCGTGAACACCGATGGCGCGTATTCCACTTTGAACTCGACGCGCAATACCGGCCGAATTTTCTTTTTGTATTTTTCGGGATTGTTGACGATGTCGGTGAACGAGCTGCCGATGCTGCGTTCCGCAAGCTGCACTTGCACGCTCCACGTATCGATGCCGTCGCGCAGCGATTTGAAATCAATCGGCAATGTCACCCAGTCAGTAGCGCCGACGCCGGTGATTTTTCCGTATGACGAACTCATCGCCTGCATTGCATTGTTGGTCAACGGCGACACTGCGGCGGCGGCAGCCGATGCCGGATTGAAAGCCTGCAATATCGACATTGCCTGAGTGGCCATACTCGATAGATTCTCGTGCCGATCATCCGAATACTTGAACGAAATAAAAATCATGCCGCGGTCGTCGGCGTCCTTCATCAGTGTGAACGGCATGACATCGGCGACGCTCAATTCCGCGCCAGTGCATATCGGCCCGCCGCGCGTGGTATCGCGCGTGTAAATCGGTACTTCAATCGGATTCGGCAGTGCGTCGAGCCCGCGCGCCGTTGCGGTGATCAGAATCGACGATTGTTCCTTCACCCACGAATCGCCAGTGAAACCACAATACATATCGCCCTCAGCGCCAGCGATCACATAAGTGCGCGCAACGATTTTGAAATAGCCGGGATCGTAGGCGAGTTTGCCCAGCCAACGCGGTTTTTGCAGATCGCTGAGCGTACTGAACGGAATATCGGCGCGTTTAGTCTGTTGATCGAGCATCAGCATTTTGCTGCCGGCGTGCGCGACGGTGGCGACGCCGAGCAGACATACAGCGGCGAATGTTTTAACGGATTTCATGCGGGCAACC
Organism: uncultured Spongiibacteraceae bacterium; assembly: GCA_965653955.1. Lineage (GTDB taxonomy): Bacteria > Pseudomonadota > Gammaproteobacteria > Pseudomonadales > CAMLJR01 > CAMLJR01. Next base: position 644 of record CBFHCK010000103.1, on the reverse strand, counting down.
AGAAAGGAGAAATGTTAGACACTGGGGTTGAGCTAGGTTCGCTGCAAAATTAGAGAAAGCGCAGCGGCATTACGGCCGCTGCCCTTTACGGTTATGCGTTTTACGACATCCCGCAAATTTAATTGGCTACGATCACGCCGCAACCAACGCGCGCACCCGCATTGCCGGCGGGCTGGGCCGTAAAATCGTCCGCCTTCTGATGAACGATAACCGCTTTGCCGACGATGCTGTTATCGCCCGGTTGCAACGTGGCGGCTTTCATCTCGAAATACAGTTTGGCTTTGCCAGCGGCATCGACATTCAACATCGGCATATCGCCGGCGTGATGCGCGGTTCCGAACGGATCGCCGTGCGGTTTGCTGTCGGGATTGAAATGGCCGCCCGCGCTGGTCGCGTCGGGTGCGCTGCAATCGCCTTTTTCGTGAATATGAAATGCATGTTGGCCGGGCGTAAGGCCAATGAGCGTCGCATCGACCAACACCTTATCGGCTTCCTGCGTAAACACAATGGTGCCGCGCGCGGTATTGCCCGCGGTCGGTTCGATTTCCGCTGTCGCTTTTTTAGTTTCTTGCATGGATGCCGGTAACATCGAACAACCGGCCAGCGTAATTACAGCAACGGCTGCAAACAATTTGGTCATCATG
>CBFHCK010000102.1:0-8115 GCA_965653955.1 uncultured Spongiibacteraceae bacterium | reverse complement strand
CTTGATTGCATTTACTGGGTTGGTTTTATTGATCCTTTAATTAGAGCTGCGGGTAACGTCGTTGCCAAAATACAAATCCATCGCCGCAAACATTTTTTCGCGCAGTTCCGGCGATTCGTTGGCCAGATGGTGATACGCATCCTGTAGCGGTAGATATTTGGCCTTCGGAAATTTTTTGCGGATTGCGGGAATATTGTAGCGCCAATCGACCGTGGCATCGCGCTGGCCCTGCACAATCAGAATCGGTTTTTCGCTAACGGCGAAATGATCGAAACGGCTCTCCCAACGCAATAACGCGTCGACCCAGCGCACGGCGATATATCGCGTCTGCAATGGATCTTCGTGTTCGAGAAAATGTAGAAATTGCTTATCGTTCGAATTGACATTGAACTTGCGCGGTACGCGATCGAGAAATTTCTGACCGACCCAATATGCGACTTTAATCCAGCGCCATTCGGCTGCGCGTACCAGCGGCCCGAGCAATACGACTTTATCGAAACCCGGTGCCAGCTCCTGCAAGACATAATCCATCAGAATCGCGCCGCCGGTGCTTTGTCCGATCGCATGCCATGGCTGCGGCGCGATTTTTTCGAACAGCTTCATGCAGCTTTTCATCACGCCTAGATAATCGGTAAACGACGCAATGCTGATACGTTCGCCAGTCGATAAACCGTGGCCAGGCAGATCGTAAATGACTACGTTAAGATCGCGGCGCAGGCAATATTCGATCAGATGTTTATATAAACCGGCGTGATCGAAATAGCCGTGAAAAATAAAACAGGTGCCGCGCGGCTTTTTAATGGTTTCGTCGAGCGCGAAATAATGCGCAACGATGTCGTATTTGTCGCTGCTGAAATGCCCGAAATAATGTTGAACATGCGGCAGCGTTTTTTCGAAATCGATGCCGTAAAAATTAAAATACGCCTGCTCGGTGTCACCGGGCACGAACGGCTTGGCAACACTGAACTGACGAATTTGTTGATGCAGGCGATCGAGATCGAATTGAATGGCCATCATGGCGAGCGAAGCACAGCGCTTCGCTCTCTCCCGTTTTATTTAGTTTGTGCTTTTAATGCGCCTTTTTCGTAAAGCGCCGACATGGCTTCGAGCGACAGCACTTTGATTTTATCGGCATTGCCTGCGGAGCCGAACGCTTCATAACGCTCCTTGCAGACTGCTTTCATCGCGGTGATGGTTTCTTTCAGATATTTACGCGGATCGAATTCGGCGGGATTCTTCGCCATGAATTGGCGAATCGCGCCGGTCGACGCCAGACGCAAATCGGTATCGATATTGACTTTGCGCACGCCGTATTTAATCCCTTCGACAATCTGCTCAACCGGCACGCCGTAGGTTTCGTTAATTTTGCCGCCGTATTGATTGATGATTGCGAGCCAGTCCTGCGGCACCGAACTCGAACCGTGCATGACAAGATGCGTGCTCGGAATGCGGCGATGGATTTCTTTAATGCGATCGATCGCGAGAATATCGCCGGTGGGCGGCCGGGTGAATTTATAAGCGCCATGACTGGTGCCGACCGCAATCGCCAGCGCGTCGACCTGGGTTTCGGCAACGAAGTGCGCCGCCTCATCCGGATCGGTAAGCATTTGATCGTGCGTCATAACGCCTTCGGCACCGACGCCATCTTCTTCGCCGGCCATGCCGCTTTCGAGCGAGCCCAAACAACCGAGTTCGCCTTCAACCGACACGCCGCATGCGTGCGCCATCGCAACGACCGTGCGCGTAACGTCGACGTTATAGTCATAAGACGACGGCGTTTTTCCATCTTCCTTCAATGAGCCATCCATCATCACCGAACTGAAGCCGAGTTGTATCGAGCGCTGACATATCGCCGGGCTGACGCCGTGATCCTGATGCATGCAAATAGGCACGTCGGGAAATTCATCGATCGCGGCTTGAATCATGTGCCGTAGAAAATTCGAGCCGGCGTATTTGCGCGCGCCGGCGCTCGCCTGCATGATCACCGGGCTGCGCGTTTCGGCGGCGGCCTCCATGATCGCGCGGGTGTGTTCAAGATTGTTGACGTTGAATGCCGGCACGCCGTAACCATGTTCGGCGGCGTGATCGAGTAATTGACGCAAGCTGATCAGTGCCATGATGAAACTCCTTTAAGCCGAATCATTTGAAATTGCATTTGGTTTTTTCGGCGCGCGCTTCAAGAATCGCGACCGCTGGCAGTTCTTTGCCTTCGACGTATTCGAGGAAGGCGCCCCCGCCCGTGGATATGTACGATACTCGCTCCGCAATGCGGTATTTGTCCACCGCAGCGAGCGTATCGCCGCCACCGGCAATCGAAAATGCATCGCTATCGGCGATCGCGTTCGCGAGCACTTTCGTGCTTTCGCCAAATTGATCGAACTCAAATACGCCGACCGGACCATTCCACAAAATCGTTTTTGCATCTTTCAATAACGCGGCAAGATTCGCTGCGCTTTTCGGACCGATGTCGAAAATCATGTCGTCGGCAGCGACGTCTTTAACATCCTTAATGGTCGCTTGTGCATTTTCGTTGAATTCTTTTCCAACCACGACATCAACCGGCAACGGAATATTCGTTTTCGCCATCAATGCTTTTGCCGCGGGAATCAAATCGTGTTCGCACAGCGATTTGCCGACCGGAAATCCCGCCGCCGCCAGAAATGTATTCGCGATACCGCCGCCGACAATCAGTTGATCGACTTTTTCGGCGAGGTTTTCCAGCACGGTCAATTTCGTCGAAACCTTCGAGCCGCCGACAATCGCCGCCATCGGGCGCGCGGGCTTTTTCAGCGCTTTTTCCAAGCTGTCGAGTTCTTCCGACAGCAATAAGCCGGCGCAGGCAATCGTGGCGAATTTTGCGACGCCGTGTGTAGAAGCTTCGGCGCGATGCGCTGTGCCGAATGCGTCCATCACGAAAATGTCGCACAGCGACGCATATTGTTTCGCGAGTTCTTCGTTGTCTTTTTTCTCGCCTTTGTTGAAGCGCACGTTTTCGAGCAGCACCAATTGACCGTCGTCGACGCTGACGCCTTTTTGCCATTCTTTAATTAGGGGCACGTTGCGGCCGAGCAATTCGCCCAGATGCGCAGCGACCGGCGCCAGCGAAAATTCGTCTTCGTATTGACCTTCGGTCGGGCGACCGAGATGCGACATTACGATCACCTTCGCGCCGGCGTTCAACGCCAGTTCGATAGTCGGAATTGCGGCGCGAATGCGCGCGTCCGAAGTGACTTTGCCTTCTTTCACCGGCACGTTTAAATCCTCGCGGATCAGCACGCGGCGACCTTGCAGATTGAAATCGGTTAATTTCAAAACAGCCATGTCATCTCCTCACAGATTAATTAATTTGTTTTTTTGTTGTTGTAGCGAATAGTTGTAACGAATCGTTGTGCAACCGCTGTACTGCAACCGGCTAATGTTCAACGAGTGGTTTGTTGTGGCGCTGCTTTGCTCTGCAACCAATGGGCCACAACATCGAGCATGCGGTTGGCATAACCCCATTCGTTATCGAACCAGGTCAGCACGTTGATCAGATCGCCGGCGACGCGCGTCTGACTGGCATCGACAATACCGGAGCGCGGGTCATGATTGAAATCGCACGACGCCAACGGCTCGTCAGTGTAACCGAGGATACCCGGCGCATTTTGTGCGGCAGTGGCCAATGCGCGATTCACTTCCGCGACGCCGGCTTCGCGCGCGATGCCAATCGTCAGTTGCATCGCCGATACATTGATCGTCGGTACCCGCAGCGCGTGCGCGGCAAACAATCCGGCCAGCTCGGGCAGAATGCGGCCAACACCTTGCGCCAATCCGGTATCGACCGGAATGATCGACTGCCCCGCCGCGCGCGTCTTGCGCAAGTTCGTGTGGTGATACGCATCGAGCACCGGCTGATCGTTCATCGCCGAATGTATCGTGGTGATGATGCCGTGCCTGATACCGAACGCGGCATGCAAATTCGCTATCACCGGCACGATGCAATTGGTTGTGCACGACGCCGCCGATACGATCGTTTCATCACCGCGCAATTTGTCGTGATTGATGCCGTACACAATCGCGGGAATTTCGGTTTCACCCGGCTGCGATAACAGCACGCGACGCGCGCCGGCGCGTAAATGCGACTCGAGTTCGGCTGTGGTCGTGTACTCGCCGCTGCACTCGAGCACGACATCGACATCGCGCCACGACAATTGTGTTAGATCGGTGCTGTGCGTGACCTCGATTAAATCGTCGTGCACGCGCAGCGCATCGTTTTCTATCGACACCGCCCCGAAAAAACGACCATGCGTGGTGTCGTATTTGGTCAGATGCGCAATTGTGTTGAGATCGGCGGGCTCGTTAATCGCCACGATTTTCATTTGCTGGCGCAACGCCCCGGCGGTGCGCATATCGCCGTAATGCGCGCTTTCGTACAACGCGCGCAGCACGCTACGGCCGATACGGCCGTAGCCATTGATGGCGAGTCGCAGCATCAGCGATCCAGCAGTTCGGTCACCGTATCGACCACCGCCTCGACGGTGAACCCGAAGTGTTCCATCAGCTGCGGGCCGGGCGCGGATTCGCCGAACGTTTCCATGCCGATGATCGCGCCGTCGAGACCGACGTACTTGTACCAGAAGTCCTTGTGCGCGGCTTCCACCGCAACGCGCGCGAACACATCGCTCGGCAGCACCGATTCGCGGTATTCCACATCCTGCGCATCGAACAACGTCGAGCACGGCATCGACACGACGCGCACGTGGCGGCCGTTCAGCGCGAGTTGTTCGGCAGCGGACACCGCCAACGCAACTTCGGAACCGGTGGCGATCAGGATTGCCTCGGGGTGACCGGCGGCTTCGTGCAGCACATACGCGCCACGTTCGATATTCGCGAGCTGCTGCGCGTCGCGTTTTTGATGCGCCAGATTCTGGCGGGTGAAAATCAGCGCGGTCGGGCCATCGCGACGTTCGATTGCGGCTTTCCAGGCCACGGCCGATTCGGTGACATCGCATGGCCGCCAGGTATGCAGATTCGGCGTGCTGCGCAGGTTCGCGATCTGCTCGACCGGCTGGTGGGTCGGGCCGTCTTCGCCAAGCGCGACCGAATCGTGCGTGTAAACGAAAATGCTCGGCTGTTTCATTAACGCCGCCATGCGGACGGCGTTGCGCGCGTATTCCATGAACATCAGGAACGTTGCGCCGTAGGCTTTGAAGCCGCCGTGCAGCGTCAGGCCGTTCATGATGCCGGACATGCCGAATTCACGAACGCCGTAGTACAGATAGTTGCCGCTCGCATCTTCGGCGGTGACGCCTTTGCAGCCTTTCCACAGCGTCAAATTAGAGCCGGCCAGATCCGCCGAGCCGCCAAGCAGTTCCGGCAGCAGCGGCCCGAAGAAATTGAGGCAGGTTTCCGACGCCTTGCGCGTCGCCATCGTTTTGCTGTCGTTCTGGCATTGCTCGATGAACATCGCGGCGCTTTTCGCAAAATCCGCCGGCAGATCGCCGCGCAGGCGACGTTCGAGTTCGGCGGCGAGTTCGGGGTAAGCCTCGCGGTATGCCACTAAGCGTGCATTCCAGTTGCGCTCGAGCTGCTCGCCGCGTGCGCGGCCATCCCATGCGGCGTAAATTTCCTTCGGAATTTCGAACGGGCCGTGCTCCCAGTGCAGCACTTTGCGCGCTGCGGCGATTTCATCGACACCGAGCGCCGCACCGTGGCAGTCCTCTTTACCCTGCTTGTTCGGCGCGCCCTTGCCGATGATGGTTTTGCAACAAATCAGGCTCGGACGATGCGTTTCGGCCTTGGCGCGTTCGATCGCGTGTTTAACTGCATCGGCGTCATGGCCATCGACATTCGGCACCACATGCCAGCCGTAGGCTTCGAAGCGCTGCGGCGTGTTATCGGTGAACCAGCCCTCTACTTCGCCATCGATCGAGATGCCGTTGTCGTCATAGAACGCGATCAATTTGCCGAGACCGAGCGTGCCGGCCAGCGAGCAGGCTTCGTGCGAAATGCCTTCCATCAGGCAACCGTCGCCGAGGAAAACATAGGTGTGATGGTCGACGATCGCGTGATCGGCCCGGTTGAACTGCGCGGCGAGAATCTTCTCGGCCAGCGCGAAGCCGACCGCGTTGCTGATGCCTTGTCCGAGCGGGCCGGTGGTGGTTTCGACGCCTGGGGTATAGCCGTATTCAGGATGCCCCGGCGTGCGCGAACCGAACTGGCGGAACTGCTTCAGATCATCAACGGTCAGGTCATAGCCGCTCAGATGCAGCAGCGAATAGATCAGCATCGAGCCGTGGCCGTTCGACAGCACGAAACGATCGCGATTCGGCCATGCCGGATTGGCCGGGTTGTGATGCAGAAAGTCCCGCCACAGCACTTCGGCAATATCGGCCATGCCCATTGGCGCGCCGGGGTGGCCGGAATTGGCCTGTTGCACGGCGTCCATACTGAGTACGCGAATGGCGTTGGCAAGTTCGGTGCGGGAAGGCATGCGGGACTCCAAATTTAAATATAGATGAGAGCTGGAAAAAGGGCGCCTATTGTCCCTTAGCGCAGCGTCGGCGGGAACTAGGCATCGTCATTTTGTTGGGCGCCGATTATGGCGACGCTGGTCGATCGCGCCGCAACCTATATCAATAAACTTTGATATAGGTTGATCGCTCTGCTAGGCTGTGCGCCCATGTCGACGCCCGCCCCAATCTCCGCGCTCGCCACCGCTCCGGTGGCCGCCAACACCACGCTCGCTGCGCTATGCAAAGCCAGTAGCGATCCGCTGCGGCTCGATATTCTGCGCGTGTTGAGTCGCGATTCGTTTGGTGTGCTGGAGTTGTGCCGCGTTCTCGACGTGCCGCAGTCGGGCATGAGCCATCACCTGAAAATTCTCGCCCGCGCGGGTCTGGTGACGACGCGCCGCGAAGGCAATTCGATTTTCTACCGCCGTGCACCGCTGCCCGCCGCGCCCGCGCTGGAGCCGCTACAACGCGCCTTGCTCGATTGCATCGATCAATTGCCGCTCAGCGCCGCCATCGCAACCCAGATCGAGGCGTTACAGGCCGAACGCGCGCAGCGCTCGCAGCAGTTCTTCGCCGAAAACGCCGGCCGCTTCCGAGAACAACAGGAGCTGATTGCCGCCTTCGAGGCATACGGCTCTCAGGCGGCCGAGTTACTTGCACAGTGCTTTCCGAACGGCGGTGCGCTGGCGCTCGAAGTCGGGCCGGGCGAAGGGCGTTTTCTCGATGTACTCAGCAAGCGCTTCGACCGCGTGATCGCACTCGACAACGCCGAGTCGATGCTGACGCAGGCGCAGCAATTTGCGCGCGAACATCAGTTGCACAACATCGAATTCGTACTCGGCGATACCCGGCTGCCGCGCTTGGGGGAGCTGAACGCCGACTGCGCGGTGCTGAATATGGTGCTGCACCATGTGCCGTCGCCGGCGCATATTTTCGAAGACCTCGCGCGCGCGCTGAAGCCGGGCGGCGCGCTGCTCGTCACCGAGCTGTGTCGACACGATCAACACTGGGCCGAACAGGCCTGCGGCGATCTGTGGCTCGGCTTCGAGCCCGAAGATCTCACGCAATGGGCGCAGGCCGCCGGCTTCAGCGCCGACCGCTCGACCTATTTCGCGCAGCGCAATGGCTTCCGCGTGCAGATTCGCCAGTTCATTAATTCCGGTACCGATTCAACTTCATCTATTTCATTTAACCCATCGTCGCAGGGGATGTAGCGCCAATGTCCGATTACTCCGTTTTCACGTCCGAGTCCGTTTCCGAAGGCCATCCGGACAAAATCGCCGATCAGATTTCCGATGCGGTGCTCGATCGCCTGATCGCTGAAGATAAATACGCGCGCGTCGCCTGCGAAACGCTGGTGAAAACCGGCGTCGCGATCGTCGCCGGCGAAATCACCACCAGCGCGTGGGCCGATCTCGAAGAAATCGTGCGCAAAGTCATTTGCGATATTGGCTATACCTCGTCCGACGTCGGTTTCGACGGCGCGACGTGCGGCGTGATGAATATCATCGGCAAGCAATCGGTCGATATCGCGCAAGGTGTCGATCGCGCCAAGCCCGAAGATCAGGGCGCGGGCGACCAGGGTTTGATGTTCGGCTATGCCAGCAACGAAACCGACGTA
>CBFHCK010000101.1:0-8119 GCA_965653955.1 uncultured Spongiibacteraceae bacterium | reverse complement strand
CAGCAACGCAACGGCTGAAGGTCGTGCTGAAAACCGTCGCGTTGTGGCGGTGATGCAAGCATAAAAAACTGAGCCGGTGATGAAGAAATAATTTTCACCGATAAAAAAACCCCGCCGAGGCGGGGTTTTTTTTGCCACGATTTTATCGATTCAGTTGGCGATGCCGAGCAAGCGGGTAAACCAATTACCCTGTTTAGCATCGAGCTCTTGCGCAAGCTTGGTTAAACGCATTTTTTGATCGGGTGCCAGTTTCGGATATTTTGCAAAAAACTGCGCGAGCGGTTGCTTTTTAGCGGAAGGACACTGAGCGGTCCGTTGCTTCATGCAATTCGGTATTGCTGCGGACGCGCAATAAGTCTTCGCATTCTGTAAACATCGTGCTACCTGGGTTTTCAATTGCGAGCACGACTGTTGCACCTGCTGCACGCATTGCGGTGTCGCGTTATTTTTACAAGCGGTCGCTGGCGAAACATTGCAGACGCGTTGCAGCGTGAGTTCGCGCTCGGCTTCTTTTTCCAGTTTTGCGCGTCGTCGGCCGGCGTCATGGGCAACCTCCAACGATTTGATGTGGAACTGCTCTTCGAGAAATTGCGGGTCCGAGCATTGTTCGGCACCGAATTGCTGTTGGCATTCGGCAATCCGATTTTCGCGCCAGCTATTACTTTCGACTTTATCGTCGTTGATATCGTCCTGCGCATAGGCGGTTGCGCAACATATGGCGGCGGCGAGGATTGAATAACGAGAGAAATTCAGCACGGTGCATCGGCTCCAGAATGCAAAAGCCAGCTGAGTATAGAACAGGCTACCGGGGCTGATGGGGTTTCGGCGATTCGATAAATGAAGGCACGCACATCTAGAAGTGAACGAGCTGCAGGCTTTGAGGCAGATTAGATAAAGAAATAAAACAGGATTGATGTAGAGCAGAGGCAAGCCGGTGCGGATGAAGTAGGGTAACGGCTTGAAGAAAAGTGGTAGCGGGGGCCAGATTTGAACTGACGACCTTCGGGTTATGAGCCCGACGAGCTACCAGGCTGCTCCACCCCGCAATCACACAACACGCTGGTAAATGACGACGAAGACCGTGTTATTTCTTCGTCCCCTGCAACGAGGCAGGCGCGCATAATACGGAGGCGAGTTGCACTCGTCAAGCATAAACGGCACTGATTCAGGTGACGAATACCTGGCGATCCGGTAAGGTTCGCGCCGATTGCCCGCGGAGCCATCCTCAATAATGTCGAACCTCTTTGACGATATTCGTCCTTACCACGATAGCGAAGTGCGCCCGGTGTTGGAGCGCCTGTTGCGCGATCACGAATTTCTCGAAAGTCTCGGGAAATTACGCCTGCCGAAGACCACCAAGCATTTTCCCGGCGCGATGCGTTCGGTCGTGCGCTGGCTGCTGCGCTATGAGTTGCGCAACGTTAACGATGTGTATTCGCTGCAAAGTTTGATCAAACGTTATATGGATCGCATGATCGAGGGCACGACCGATCAGTTCACGACATCGGGCCTCGATCTCCTCGACGACGAACAACCGTATTTATTCATGAGCAATCATCGCGATATCGCGCTCGACCCAGCGTTCATGAACTACGCGCTATATCACAACGAACATGACACCGTGCGAATTGCGATTGGCGATAATTTATTGTCGAAACCCTTTGTCGCGGATCTGATGCGGCTGAATAAAAGTTTTATCGTGCGCCGATCTGCAAAAGGTCCGCGACAAATGTTGGCGACGTTCAAGAATCTCTCAGCGTATATCCGCCATTCGATCGAACAGGATCGCAGCTCGATCTGGATTGCGCAGCGCGAAGGACGCGCGAAAGATGGCGTCGATCGCACCGAGCCCGCAATTATCAAAATGCTGACGATGGCTCAGGATAAAGGCAGCGAATCGTTCAGCGATTTCGTCAATCGGCTGCATATCGTGCCGATCGCCATTTCGTACGAATACGATCCGTGCGACGGCGCGAAAGCGTGTGAGCTTCACGAGAAAGCCACGCAAGGTTCTTATCAAAAAGCCGCGCACGAGGATTTGAAAAGTATTGCGCTCGGTATTTCCGGCACCAAAGGCGATGTGCATGTCAGCTTCGGTCGGCCGATAAACGGTGAATTCGCGGATGCCGATGCGGTCGCTGCCGCAATCGATAAACAAATCCTCGATTTATACGTGTTGCATCCCACCAATTTTTTCGCGTATCAGCGCTTGCATGGTTCTCTGCCCGCACTGCCGTGCGGTGTCGAGCAAAAACCATTCGATGTAAAAGAATATGCGCATATCGAAAAGATTTTCACCGATCGAATCAATGCCATGCCGGCTCAGCATCGACCGTATGCGCTCGCGATTTATGCGAATCCGATCGTCAGCAAATTGAATTGCGTTGCCGTGAACGCATAACGGCGATGTTGACCGACGCGGTAAAAGAAGCGATTCAGCACGCTTATCGGCAGTGGTTGGAGAGCAAGCAGTTAAAGCCACGCTACGGTCAGCGTTTAATGATTGCCGAAGTCGCGCGTGCGTTAGCGAATGCCGACGATAAAGAAGAATGCGCGGTCGCGGTAGTCGAAGCCGGTACCGGTACCGGTAAAACGATGGCGTATAGCGTTGCGGCAATTCCGGTTGCACAGGCGCTCGAAAAGAAACTGGTGATCGCCACTGCCACCGTCGCGTTACAAGAGCAGATCGTTTACAAGGATCTGCCCGATTTGCAAAAACACAGTGGATTGAATTTTTCGTTCGCGCTCGCGAAAGGTCGCGGTCGTTATCTCTGTCTTGCCAAGCTCGATACCACGCTCGCGGCACAGCCCGGCTTCAATCCGTCCCTCGCGTTATATCCCGACGAATTGCAACAGCAACTCGATGGCGCCACGACGCAAGTGTTAGAGCACATGCTCGACAAGCTCGCGAGCGGCAAGTGGGACGGCGATCGCGATCAATGGCCCGAACAAATCACCGAAAATTTATGGGCGCGCGTGTCGACCGATCACGCGCAGTGCACCGGGCGGCGTTGTCCGCACGTGCGTCAATGCGCATTTTTCAAAGCGCGCGATGCGATCGATCAAGTCGATGTGATCGTCACCAATCACGATTTGGTGCTTGCCGATCTCGCCCTCGGCGGCGGGGCCATTCTGCCGGCGCCGGAAGATACCCTGTACATCTTCGATGAAGGGCATCACCTGCCCGATAAGGCGCGCGATCATTTCGCGTATTCGAGTCGGCTGCGTGCGACCGATAAATGGCTTGAGCAAAGTATTAAATTGCTCGCAAATGCGTCGGCCGAATTGGGCGCGGCGGATAACATCACGCGCCAATTGGAAAACGTACCCGGCGCCATTCATGAAACGCGGCAATTGCTCGCAGCGTTGCGCGCGCCGCTGGAAGAATTGCTCGCGAACGCCGATGAGCAGCGTCAACAGCGCCAGCCACGCGCGCCGCAATATCGTTTCGAAAACGGCATCGTTCCGGAATTCTTGCGCGAACAGGCCGGCTCGCTGCGCGTCGAATTCGAGGAAATATCCGAGCGCCTCGGTCGCGTTGCCGCGGCACTCCAGGATGCGCTCGATGGCAACGGCGGCATCGAACGCGAAATCGCCGAGCGCTGGTTGCCGGCGATTGCGATGTTGCGTATGCGCGCGGAAGCGAATCGCGAGTTGTGGTTTTACTATGCGCGCGATACCGATGACGAAAAGCCGCCACGCGCACGCTGGTTGCTCGCCATCGAAAATAATGTCGGCGCCATCGATATCGAATTGCATTGCAGTCCGATCATCGCAGCCGGCACGTTGACGCATCATTTATGGTCGCGTTGCGCGGGCGCGATCGTTACGTCGGCAACGCTGACGGCGCTCGGTAAGTTCGATCGATTCGCGATGCGTTCAGGCGTGCCGAGCGATGCAAAATTCGCCGTAGTGCCGAGCCCGTTCGATCATGCCGGCGCGGGTGTATTGCGCGTGCCGCCGATGAGTGCCGATCCCACCGACCCGGATCGACATACCGAAATGCTGGTGACGATGCTGCCGGATTTATTGAAATCGGAAGAAGGCTCGCTGGTGCTGTTCGCATCGCGCCGGCAAATGGAAGATGTGTATGAGGCGCTCGATGCGGAATGGCAACAGCGTATCCTGATGCAGGACTCGCTCAGCAAGCATGAATTATTGCTGCGTCATCGTGAGCGTATCGATAGCGGAATTGGTTCGGTGATTTTTGGCTTGGCGAGTTTTTCGGAAGGCGTGGATTTGCCGGGCGATTATTGTCGGCATGTGGTGATCGCTAAAATTCCATTCGCGGTGCCGGATGAGCCGGTCGAAGCCGCTCTTGCCGAATGGATCGAAGCGCGCGGCGGCAATCCGTTCATGGAAATCGTGGTGCCGGATGCGGCGGTCAAGCTCGTGCAGGCGAGCGGCCGGTTATTGCGTAGTGAATCCGACAGCGGTGAAATCACGCTGCTCGATCGGCGCATCGTGACCAAGCAATACGGCCGCGCGATTCTCGATTCGCTGCCACCGTTTCGGCGCGACATTAGCCGTTAACTGAAGCCGTTAACCGAAGCCATTGACGCAGAACCAATCATCGAAAGCGCGGAGGAAAGATGTCGATATTTATTGAAGTGGCTGCGTTATTGATCGATGTCGAGGCTGAGTTGCGTCGTTTGCAGCAATGGCAAAGTGAGCCGCCGACTCCCGAGGCGCTCGCCAGCAGCGAGCCATTCTGTGTGGATACGCTGACCTTCGTGCAATGGCTGCAATTTGTATTCTTGCCGCGCATGCACGCGTTGGTGGCGATGCAGCAATTGCCGCCGGGACGCTGCGAAATTAAGCCGTTGGCGGAAGAGTATTTTGGCGGCGCGCATCTCGATACGGCCGAGTTACTGCGCGTACTCGGCGAACTCGATAACAGGATAAACGCCAGCTGATCGATGGGGCTTTCGATCAGCGCTCGTCGCGCGACGCCAGCAAGTCCGGATCTACCGCCATGACCATTCGCACCAGATGTGCCAGCGAATTGGCTTCGAGTTTTTCCATGACGCGCGCGCGATGAATTTCCACCGTGCGTTGACTGATATCGAGATCGATCGCGATGACTTTGTTGGCCTTGCCTTCAATCATCAGCCGCAGCACATCCAGTTCGCGCGGCGTCAGGCTCTGCAGTCGTGCCCCGATCTGCTGCCGATGTTGCAGACTCTCCCGGTTAGCTTTATCGACCTCAAAGGCCCGCGCGATTTTTTCCAGCAGCTCCTGTTCGCGGTACGGCTTCTGCACGAAATCGAAAGCGCCTTGCTGCATCGCCTCGACCGCCATCGGCACGTCGCCATGGCCGGTGACGAAAATGATCGGCAACATTGAATTTCGTTCGTTGAGTTTGCGCTGCAATTCCATGCCGTTCATGCCGGGCATGCGGATATCGAGCACCATGCAGCCAGCCATATCGGCGTTATACGCGTCGAGAAAGGCATTGGCGTTAGGATAGGCGTGTGCTTTGTGGCCGACCGATTCGAGTACCAGTTGTAACGACTCGCGCACTGCATCGTCATCCTCGACGATATAAACTTTGGCTGTTACGGCGTTCATGCCTGCTCCCCGTTCCGTTGTTGACGTTATTGGTATCGCGGTAGGTGTGCGTGCTGCGTAAAAATACGTATATCGGGTGCGATGCTCCGGAACTAACGTAGCTGTCCGGAAATGCTTCGGGATGACAATAACGATATCGAAAATATCGCATCCCTTCCGGCTTGCCAATACTCAAGGAACAAATGGAATGTCCGGCAAACGCAGCATGAGCCAAACCTATCTGGTCAGCTTGGTCGTAATGGCCATGCTGCCAGTGGCATTGCTGGGGTCGCTGTGGATATCCGATCAGCGCACATTATTCGAAGAACAGAGCAAGATTTGGCGCGAAACTTATATTGAGGCGCAGCAGCTCGCGCTCCAGCAACGCGCCGAAAGCATCGTTGAAAGCCTTGAATTCGAACGCAATGCGATCGACGCGAGGCAGCGCGCGCAATTGCATGCGGCGGTCAGTAACGCGATCGCGCAAGTCGACAGTATTCTCAATTATCCAAAGAAGATCCCCGATCGCGCGCAGGCTTTGCAGCGCGTTCGCGATGTGCTCGCGCCGATTCGCTTCGGCGATGCGCGCGGCCATTACTTCGTTAATACGATGGATGGTATCGCGATACTCGCGCCGGTCTTTCCGCAGATGGAAGGTCGCTATGTCCTCGACGTAGTCGATGGCAATGGTGTTCAGGTCGTGCGCGACCTGACATCGCAGGTGCGAAATAACGGAGAGGGCTACGTCGAGGTCTGGTACCGGAAGCCGGGCAGCGGCGAAACGTATCTCGCGTTGCAATACGCACGTTACTACCATCCGCTGGACATTATGATCGCCGCGGTCAGTTTTACCGGGGAGATAGTCAACGCGGTCAAGCGCAACGAGTTGGCGCGGCTGGGTAATCTCTCCGCCGCCGAAACGATCATCACGGTAGTGGCGAGCGATGGCTCGGTGCTGCTCGATAACTATGATCCAAAATCGCGTGAGCGCATCGCGCGAGAGTTCGCTGAGGCGCAGCCCGTTTCGTTACCGGCGACGCAGCAAAAGGCACCGCAGGGTAAATTCGTGCAGCTGCATCGCACCCGTCGCGATACCGGCGCTCGCGTTCCGGTACTGGCCTACGTTCACACCTATCCCGGCTGGAATTGGCAGGTAACCACATCGGTATTCCTCGATGGCATCGAGGCGCGTATCGCCCGTCAGCGTGCCGACATGCAACGCGGTATCAATCAACGCATCGCGTTCGGTCTGGTGATGTTATTGCTGTTGCTGTTAGCTGCGCTGTGGGTTGCGCAGCGTCTCGCGCGAAGTACCGAGCGCGCCTTGGGGCGGTTCACGCAGTTTTTTGCCGATGCCAGCAGGCATTCGACCAGTATCGATGTCGAGCAATTGCCATATAGCGAATTTGAACAGCTCGCCGTCGACGCCAATCGGATGATCGAGCAGCGCGAGCGCATCGAGCATGCGCTGCGCACCAGCGAGCAGCGTTTCGAAACGGCATTGATCGCTGCCAATAGCCATCTGTGGGATATGGATCTGCAGGATGATGTGCTGACGATGAGCGGCAGTCTATTCGCGCAACTCGGTTTCAGCGCGCAAACGCGGCAGATCGAATTTGCCGAATGGCGCGACTGGATACATCCGGAAGATATTCACTCGTTGCAGCAAAGTTATCTGCAAGTTCGCAATGCGGGGCTTGGTTATGGCGCGGAATTTCGGATGCGCACTAGCGATGGTTCGTATCGATGGTTCATGTCGCGTGGGCAGCCGGTGGAGTTCGACGAGGCCGGCGCGCCGCTGCGCGCACTCGGCACAATCTCTGACATCAGCGAGCGCAAACGCATCGAGAACGAATTGATCGCCGCGCGCATTGCCGCCGAGGATGCGAACCACGCGAAGAGCCAATTTCTGTCGAGCATGAGTCATGAACTGCGCACGCCGCTGAATGGCGTGCTCGGTTATGCGCAGATATTGCTGCGCGATCAATCGGTATCCGCAGAGCAGCGGCGCAATCTGCTTGCGATAGAAAGCTGCGGCCAGCATTTGCTGACGTTGATTGATGATGTGCTCGACCTGGCGAAAATCGAGAGCGGCAAAATCGAAATTCAGCAGATGAGTTGCGATCTGTTCGACTTGTTGGAGAGCGTCAGCAATATCGTACGCGAGCGTGTCGATGCGAAAGGGCTGAGCTATTCGCTGGAAATAGACGACGCAGTGCCGGGCACAATTGTTGTCGATGAGGTCAAGCTGCGTCAGATATTGATTAACTTATTGGCAAACGCGGTGAAGTTCACCGAAGCCGGTAACGTGAAACTCAGAGTGTGGCTCAGCGCAGCGGGCGAAATTTCATTCGAAGTCTGCGATACCGGCGTGGGCATTCCTCCCGAAAAGCAGGCGTTAATCTTTCATCCGTTTCGGCAGCTGCATCACGCCAGCGGCGGTACCGGTCTTGGACTGCCGATCAGTGTTCGATTATGCGAGGCGATGGGCGGCGGTTTGCGGCTGCAAAGCGCGGTGGGCGCCGGCAGTTGTTTCAGCTTCTTCCTGCCGTTGCAGCGAAGTATCGGC
>CBFHCK010000100.1:0-8147 GCA_965653955.1 uncultured Spongiibacteraceae bacterium | reverse complement strand
ATTTCCAATACGCGGGAAATAATCCCCAGATGCCGTACGCGATGATCGCGTAGATCACACCGCGATTATTCACGACGAAAGCGCTTATTGTTCACTGCAAAAGCTCTTGGCGTTCACTGCATTGCCTTCTCTTTACTGAAGATAACCTTTCGCGCGCAGGAACTGCTCGATGGTTTTTGCCGCCACTGCGTTGCCGTCGGGAGTCCAGTGCTGGTCATAACTGAAATACGTTTGCGTGCCGGACGCGGTGGCCTGTTGTAATGCCTCGGTCAATGCGAGGCAATCGACCTGCTGCTTCTCGCAAAAATCGAGCACGGTGTTTTGTTCATTGTCGAGATTCGCGAAAACTTGTTGCTTGAATTCATCAGCGGGCGGCAGATGGCTTTTACGCAGACTGACGAAATAGCGCAGTTGCTCGGCGGGAATTGTCTCCTTCGCGAGCGGCAGCACCACATGCGGTGTGCTGGGCGCGTAAATGAAAACCGGCGTAATTGCGTGGTCGCGGCAGAGTTTGACGATCTGCGTGAGAATTTTGGCAGTCGCTTGCCATTCGTCGGATGCCACGAATTTATCGGTGCTGTAATTCAGATAAACCAACCGCTTGGGGTCGAAGCTATAAAAATGCGTGCTGTCGCCGTGTTGCAGTTTGATCGGCATGAAGCCGAGTTTTTCCGCGTAGCCCGGCACCGGGCGCGTCGAACCTAATTTCTCGAACAGATTGCGGCTGGCTTGTTTCAGACCGATGCGCACTGGCGCTGCATCGATTGCGCGTTCGAAATGCTTGGATACGCGTTCGCCAAGTGTCGGCGTGGTGGGGTCGGCGAGCACAACGTCTTCCTTGAAATCATTGCCTTCATAAATCATGAACAGCGCGAGACGCGGTTTCAGATCGAGACCGAAATACGCGAAATTGCTCATGTAAGTCGGTGGACCGCTGCCGCCGACACCGAGGTTGTAAATTGTTTTACCCGTTGCCTGGGCCAGCAGCGCCGGCCATGTTTGATCGTCGGAGACATTCGAGCCAGCGACGAACGAATCGCCGACCGCGATGATGTCGTATTGCGGCAGTATCGATAAATTGCGAAAGCCTTTCGCATCGCTGGTCAACCGCAGTGGGACATCCGGATAACCCGGCGGCGGATTCGGATAGGAACGCGCCTGCTCGGGTACATCGCGATAAGTGAGTTCGTACACCCGATTCGCAGGGCGATGACGCACGACACCGGCCAGATGCATTTCGTTCGCTTGCGCGTCGGGGAGTTTGCGTTCCTCATACAGCGCATCGCGATTGGTGAAGTGCGCTAAATACGTGATCGCAACAATCGCGATAATTGTTGTGACGGTACCGAGCGCTGTGTTGAGCAACGATTCGCGCAACGGTTTGCGGCTGGCAAATGCCGCTGCGATTCCCCAAAGGATCGGCGTTAACAATAACAACGTGCCGAAATGGCCTTGCGAGTAGCGTCCGAATAACACGGGCCGCTGACGCACGATTAATTCGATCACATCGCTGTGGCGAGTCCATATCCAAAAGCTGACGATAACGATTAGCAGCGCCACGATGCGACGCAGCCATAAAGCGGATGAATGCATGAGGAAATCCAGCAAAAGAAACCGATAAGAACGGCGCAGATATTAGCCCAAACATGGGTTGCCTCGTTATGATTGCGGTCATTCTTTTGCGAGAGCACAGCATGCACGGACATCATGCCGAAAACCATTTCACTGCCGGCGCTGCCGTTCGCGACACCGTTATCGGTATGTCAGACGGGCTCACTGTGCCGTTTGCGTTGGCCGCGGGTTTGACCGGTGCAATTGCGCAGACGGATCTCATCGTCACGGCCGGCGTTGCCGAAATTGTTGCCGGCTCGATCGCCATGGGGCTCGGCGGTTTTCTCGCGGCTCGCAGCGAGGCCGAACATTACCGCAGCGAACTGGCACGCGAGCGCGATGAAATTCAAACCATCCCGGAGATGGAAGCGCAGGAAGTGCGCGAAATTTTCGAGAGCTATGGCTTGAGCGCCGAGGAGAGCACCGCCGTGATCGAATCGCTGCGTCGTCGCCCGCATGACTGGGTGCGTTTCATGATGCGGTTTGAACTCGGTCTCGAAGCACCCGAACCGGGGCGCGCATGGAAAGGAGCGCTGACGATCGCCGGCGCTTATATCGTCGGCGGGCTGATTCCGCTCGCGGCGTACATGGTGTTCAGCGACGTGCAGCAGGCGTTGCGCTGGTCAGCGGTATCGACACTGATCGCGCTGATGCTGTTCGGCGGCATCAAGGGATATTTCACCGGCGTGTCGTTCTGGCGCAGCGCGGCGCAGACAACGTTAGTCGGCGGTCTCGCCGCGCTCGCCGCGTTCACCATCGCGCGCTGGCTCAGCTGAGCGCGCCATGATAATTGCGTTAGAGGCTTACGATCGCCTGCTCGCAGCGCTCTATCAGGGGCCGCTGGAAACGATGCCGTGGCAAACATTTCTGCCGCTGTGCAGAGCGACGTTCGATGCGAAAGTGGTTTCGCTGACACTACGTCCGCCGGCCGAGGGCGATCGGGGCGTCATTCTCAATCAGTTGCGCCCGATCGATGGCAGCGACAACGGCCTGTCGGTACAGCTCGCCGATCAGAACGATTGGGAAGTCTCGCAATACCGCGAGCAATTCTTCGCGCTCGATCCCTTCGTTAATCTGCCTCCCGGCAAAGTCGTCACGCTGGCGGAACTGATGCCGGACGCCGAATTGCGCGGCAGCGAATATTATCGGCGCTATCTCGAACCCGCCGGCGTACTGCACATCCTCGGCGCCGATATCGGTGCGCCCGATGCGTTTCAGGCGCGCTTGCGGTTGATTCGCGGCCCCGACGAAGAGAAATTTACCGAGAACGACAAGACGCTGTGCGCATTGTTGATACCGCATCTCGAACGTGCCATCGCCTTACATGCCCGGCTCAATCGGATCGTCTCCGAGCGCGATGTATTCGCCGGTGCGGTCGAGCAGCTGGCGGTCGGTACGATTCTGCTCGATGAGCACGGCAAGTTCCTGACGGCGAATCATCTAGCGACGCAAATGCTGTCCGAGCGCGACGGACTCGAAATCATCAATCAGCAATTGACGCTCGCGAACAACTCTCAATCGCGCGAGCTGAAAGACATTATTCAGCGCGCCTTAGTCAACGCCCGCGAACAGAAACCCGCCATCGTTCAAGCATTGCGCGTACAGCGGCCGTCGGGGCGGCCCGATCTGGGGTTGATGTTGCGGTTAGTGCCGCAATACCAATGGGGTGAAGGACAACAGGTGCCAGCGTTAGCCGTTTTCATCAGCGATCCGGCACAGGTCAATGAGGCAAGCCAGCAGGTGTTGGGACAATTGTTCGGTCTGACGCGCGCCGAAGCAGCGTTGGCCACCCAGCTCAGCCGTGGACTGTCGATTCAGGAAGCGGCGGAAGCCCTGCATGTCAGCCCGCACACGGCGCGTACCCAGCTCAAATCGATCTTCTCGAAAACCGGCGTATCGCGGCAGGCAGAGTTGATCCGATTGATCGTAAAAAGCGTCGCCACGATGGGCAATTAATGAAAACACGAGGAGCAACTAACGAAAACACAGAGGGCAATTAACGGAAAACGGCTTGCATTTTTTACCCAATTCTTTTTTAATCGCGCCCTCGCTGCAGTGGCATCTCTGCAGTTCCCCGATAGGACCGTAGCTCAGTTGGTTAGAGCGCCACCTTGACATGGTGGAGGTCAGCGGTTCGACCCCGCTCGGTCCTACCAATTTCCTGCTTTTTCTTCTTCCCCCTAGTCAGACCCGATTGCGATTAGCAGCCGTTTTGGCCGCGATATTGCTAACGATATTGCTACTTGAATTCTTCGGTTACAGCTAAAAACTAAATTCGCTAGGGCTGATCGATTTCAGTCGAATGCGCCGCCAGTAATTGCGCGGTCGAATGGGCGCTAATAGCGAATAGACGAGGCGATTCTATGAGCAATATGGAAGCACGCCATTCATCCTCCTGGCGTCACAGAATTTCATGGCGCAATAAATACGTGCTCGCAATCGCAGTGCTGATTATTTTGTTAATCGCATTGCGATTGGCGCTTCCTACGATTCTTGAGCGTTACGTAAATCGGCAACTGCAGCATCTCGAAAATTACACGGGCCATGTCGAGAGCATTCATGTGGCGTTATGGCGGGGCGCCTACGACATTAAAAATGTGGTTATCGAAAAGAAAAGCGCGAAACATAACGAACCGTTTTTCCTCGGCGATCGCGTCGGCATCGAACTGCAATGGCGAGCGCTGTTGCATGGTTCGCTGGTGGGGCGAGCCCATTTCGAGCATGCCCAACTCAATCTGATCCAAAGCGATAACGCCGCGCAGCGTCAATTGGGTGAAGACACTAATTGGAACGCTGCGCTCTCCAAGCTGTTTCCTTTTACATTCAACGAAATTGTTTGCGATAACTGTGTAGTGCGGTTTCGCGCGCCCGGCATCGAACGCAAAGAAGCATTGGTTCTGCATGATCTGCATTTTTCGCTGCGCAATTTGACGAATGCATTTCCGGCTGGCGATCAGGCCGCATTTGCCGATTTCGATTTGAATGGACGTGCGCTGGGGCAGGGTTCGTTAGAAATTAACGGAAAATTAAATCCTTCTGCGGAAGCGCCTACATTTGAAGTGGCTGCGCAATTAAAAAACGTTGCGCTACCCGAACTGAATCCGTGGCTCGATACCTATGCGGGCGTTAACGCCGAAGCGGGAATGTTTTCCGTATATACCGAATTTGCCGCTGCCGAAGGCAAATTCAAGGGCTACGTGAAGCCCATCGCGAAAGATATAAAAGTAGTTACGCCACCCGAAAAGCGAGGCAATATTTTTCGTCGCGCATGGACGGGTATCGTGCAACTGGCGGCATCGATTTTTAAAAATCAGCCGCATGATCAAGTGGCAACGCGCGTCCCGTTTAGTGGAACCATCGAAGATCCCAAAGCCGATGTTTGGGTCACGGTAGTAAATATTTTGCGCAATGCATTTATCAATGCATTTTCCAGCTCGCTGGAAAATAGCGTTAGTCTGCATTCATTGGCAGCGGATAAAGAGACGGAATCAGAATGAGCGCCGATTTATTCGGCGCTTAAATCTAATACGAATTTTTGGCCTCTAATTGGAGTGTTGCATGCAGGAGCAATTACCGTTATTCGTGGTTATGAATGCCGGCTCGGGTCATGGCGATACACAACAGGCTATTGCCACGGTACGCGAGAAACTCGCGGATAGCGGTCGTCGTCATGAGCTGTATCTGGTCGAGCAGCCTCAGCAGTTGCAACAATTTGCGCAAAAGGCTGCGCGAAATGCGCGCGAATTCAACGGTGCAGTGGTGGGAGCCGGCGGCGATGGCACGCTAAACGCGGTCGCGCAGCAAGCATACGCAGTTGATCGACCATTTGGTGTGTTGCCGCAAGGCACATTCAATTACTTCGGTCGCACGCATCAGATTCCGGAAGATACCGCGGCAGCGCTCGATGCATTGTTGCAATCGATACCGACACCGACACAGGTCGGGCAGCTGAACGGAAAGCTATTTTTAGTCAATGCAAGTCTGGGGTTATATCCGCAATTGCTGCAAGAGCGCGAGGCCTATAAACAACAATTCGGGCGCAGCCGTATCGTTGCATTTGCGGCGAGCGCTATCACATTGCTTCGCGATCATCGTGCGTTGACGTTGCAGATCGAATGCGATGGGGAAATCAAAACGCTGTATACCTCGACGCTATTTGTCGGCAATAACGCATTGCAACTCGAACAGGTCGGCATTGCCGAGGCGGAAGCAGTGCCGGGCCAGTTGGCTGCGATCGCGGTGCAACCTGCCAGCAAATCGAAAATGCTGGGTTTATTGCTACGTGGTGCACTCGGCAATTTAGGTGCTTCCGAGCAGATCGATAGTTTCGCGTTTACGCGTCTGACGGTGCTACCTCGTTCGACCTATTTGCGTCGTCGAATCAAAGTGGCTATCGATGGCGAAATCAGTTATTTCGAAGCGCCGCTGACATTTTCGTTGACGCCGCGTCCGTTGCAATTGTTGCTGCCAAGCGCGCAACCATGAGCGTTCTTCTACAGATTTCCGATACGCACTTTGGCACCGAGCAACCGCCGGTGCTTGCGGCGTTACGACAATTGCATGCCGAGCAGCGGCCCGATCTGCTGATTGTTTCCGGCGACATTACGCAGCGCGCGCGACGTTCGCAGTTTCGTGCCGCGCATGAATTTCTCACCGGACTGGCGACACCGATGGTGATCGTTCCGGGTAATCACGATATTCCGCTATTCAATCTCGCATTGCGGTTTTTTGCGCCTTACGCGAACTACATCCACGCCTTTGGCGAAAATTTACAGCCGGAATTTTCATCGCCCGATTTGCTGGTGCTTGGGGTTAATACCACGCGGCCGCAGCGACATACCGATGGTGAGGTTTCGGCACAACAACTTGAAACCGTGAGTGCGCGTTTGCGTCACGCAAGCCCTTTGCAATTGCGAGTCGTCGTGACGCACCAGCCGGTTCATGTCGTTACAGAGAGCGACCAGAGTAATTTGTTGCACGGTTATCGCGATGCGATCCGCGCATGGGCGCAGGCGGGAGCGGATCTGATTGTCGGCGGCCACATTCATCTGCCGTATGTGCGTCCGCTGCACGAATCGTATAACGAAATCGCGCGCGCGGTATGGGCGGTGCAAGCGGGTACTGCGTTATCGTCGCGAGTGCGCGGCGATGTGCCGAATTCGGTCAATATTATTCGCTATGAATCCATCGGCGAGCGCCGCGAGTGCAGCGTCGAACAATGGAACTTCGATTTTCTCAGCGCGCAATTTCGTCTGAAATTACGCACGGAGATCGCATTGGCACCAAACGCTTGAAACGCATTATTTCTTTTTTGGTAAATGCGTTTCAGTGCGAACGATTCGCGCGTATTGCAGGCTATTCGGGAAATGTCACAAGAACTTTCGCAGAGTGTTCCCGATCCTGCGCCATCGCAAATGCATCAAAAAACTTATCGAACGGAAAACGATGGCTGATCATCGGCGTCGGGTCGTAATTAGGATCGGTCAACATCGAAATCACGGTGGGGAATTCGTTCGGATACGCCATCGATGTGATGAACGTCATTTCCTTGGCCAGGGCGCTCTGGAAATTGACTGCAACGGCTTCGTGATAAACCGCGACGATGACCAGCTTCGCATGGAAGCGGGCGAGATTAATCACATCCGGAATAATGTTGCGTGCGCCTGCCGCTTCGAAAAATACATTGGTATTAACGCACGGTTGGTCGAAATGCTGGCCGATGCCATGCGCCTCGCCAATCTTTTCTTTCAGATCGTCCCGCGCCGGATTGATCGTGAATGCCGCACCGAGAGCTTTCGCGCGTTGCAGACGCTGGTCTGACATATCGACCACCACAATATCCTTGAGACCTTTCTGATGCAGCCACGAAACGATGCCAAGACCGATCGGTCCTGCGCCGAATACGACAGCTTTCGTCGAGTCATCGACGTCGGCGCGATTCACTGCATGCAGTGCCACGGATAGCGGTTCGGCCAGTGCGGCGTTTTCGAAGCTCAAATGATCCGGAATGGGGTGAATGCTATCGCCAAGCCTGGCATTGCAGACGCGTAAAAACGGCGCAAAGCCGCCATCGACCATGCCGTTGCCGATGGCGTTACCGCTGCCCATCGGATTAACGATGACCCGCATACCTAACTGCAAATCGCGAACGTTATCGCCGATTTTGTGAATGTAGCCGGCCAGCTCGTGACCTAAACCAATCGGCTCGCTAACCGGAGCGCTGACGCCGCCGACTTTTGTGTACATCAGATCGCTGCCGCAAATGCCCGCAGCGGCGACTTTGATCAAGACATCGTTGGGACCGACATGCGGCTCATCGATCGTATCGCAACGTAGATCGGACGGACCGTGAATACGAATGGCTTGCATGGCAGGGCACCCCTTATTTAATGTGGCTGCATTATATTGGGTTGCCTGCGTGGGTCAATCGACCGAATTAGTGGCTGCTAGTGAAAATCCCGCGATTTGAATTCGATCTCGTTCAAGTAATGCGAGCAATCGATCAGCTCGCCGGCGAGTACATGCGTAATACCCTC
>CBFHCK010000099.1:0-8162 GCA_965653955.1 uncultured Spongiibacteraceae bacterium | reverse complement strand
GACCGAGTTCGGCACCGCGTACCGTGATGACTTCAACGCCCGATTTGTGTAATAACGTATTGGTGTGCGGGTTGCGGTCGTACGCGACGACCACGCCGGGCTCGAGCGCGACCACGTTGTTACCGTCGTCCCATTGCTCGCGCTGCGCTTGCCATGAATTACCGCCGGTTTCCACTACGCGTAAATTGTCGAGCCCCAACGCGTCTTTCACGACATCGAATAAATGACCGCTGTCAGCGCGTACCTCCATTTCGCCGTTATTCCCGAGGTACGCGCTATAGCAACGAATCTGATCGCTCACTTCTCGGAAGGATGTCACCAGGTCGCGATCGCAGAAGGTAAATACCGTATCGAGATGCATCGCCGCGCGACTCTTCGGCATCAGGCACGCGATCACGCGCACCGCAGCGTTGCGCTTCAGCAATTGCTCGGCGAGTTGGAAAGTGGCCTGTCTGCTAGTGCGTTCGCCCATGCCGATCAAGACAACGCCTTTGCCGATCGGCATCACGTCGCCGCCTTCTACAGTCGATGCACCGAACGATTCATCCGAGTCGCCCCACCAGATCGTGAAATCACCTTGATCGAAACGCGGATGAAATTTGTAAATCGCGCGTTGCAGCAAGGTTTCCGGTTTGCGCGCTGGCCAGTACATCGGATTGCACGTCACGCCGTTGTAAATCCAGCACGACGGGTCGCGTTGAAATAATGTGTTCGGTATCGGCGGCACCAGAAAATCCGTGCCACCGAAAGCCGCTGCGAGCCTTGTCGACCACTCGCTTTTCGGCACATCCAGAATTGCGATGCCACCAATCAAGTGCTCGGCGAGATCCTTCGCGGGCATTTCATCGAGCCAGGGGCGCAGAAAGCGCGGCGCACCGAGACCAACATCGTTAACCGTGATGCGGCGATCGAGCACCCAGCTACGTGCGCCTTTATCTTCCAGTGTCTCGGCGAGCAGGTCGTGCAGGTCGAGTACCTCGACGCCGCGCTCGCGCATTTTCAGCACGAAGTCGTAGTGATCCTTCTGCGCTTCCTGCACCCAGAGCACATCGTCAAATAACAGATCGGCGGCGTTGCCTGGCGTCAATCGCTGATGCGCGAGACCGGGCCTGCAAACAAGCACGGTGTTTAATTTACCGACTTCGCTGTATACACCCAGCTTATGCATGATGTTCCCTCCGCTTATTCGGGTAATGCGCTCGTGTTGAAGAAAGTGAATGTGTCGGGATCGAATGTTCCGAACGATTGCGTGTAGACATCGCGAAATTTCGCCGAGGTGAAGAGATGACTCAGCGCGGTGTCCACGAGCAATCGGAAATCATCATCACCACGAGCCATGCTCATGGCGATCGGGGTGTAGGTAAAACGGCGATCGAGAACGATCAGCTCGCCTTTCGACGATTTGTGTTTGGCGCGATGAAGCAAAATTTCGCGCTCGGCAAAAAATGCATTGGCTTTTCGTTGCATCACGTTTCTGACGCCGCTTTCGAAACTATCGACCGGCACAACCTTGGCATCGAGCTTTAACGTTTTCATCCGTTCGTTGAGCCACAGCTCGGCGTTGCTGCCGGAAATTACCGAAAACGTTTGCTGGGAAATAATTTGCGCTGGCGAGCCGCGCCAGTTAGGACGCTGCGTCGGTTTGCCGTCAGACAGAATTTCCTTGAGCGGTGTCGGCGCATCGCTGCGTAGTAAAGCGCCGACGCCACCGGCATAAACAGGAATGGAAAAGTTAACGTGCTGCCGACCCGAAAGCGTTACCGCATCGCTGCACAGCAGATCGATTCGTTGTTCCTGCAGAGCGCGGTAGCGATCGCCGGCATCGATATCGGTCCATTTCACGGTGAGCGTTTGAAGCTCCAGTTTCGTTTTTATCTGATCGACCACGGCGGAACACAGCGCCACCGAATAACCGGCGGGTTTGCCGGCTTCGTCAAGAAACGCAAACGGCCGCGCATCGGTGCGATAGCCGAGCACGATGCTATTGGTCGCCTTGATGCGATCGAGTGTGC
This sequence comes from uncultured Spongiibacteraceae bacterium, assembly GCA_965653955.1. Lineage (GTDB taxonomy): Bacteria > Pseudomonadota > Gammaproteobacteria > Pseudomonadales > CAMLJR01 > CAMLJR01. The sequence goes on along the minus strand of CBFHCK010000099.1, from coordinate 6,150 downwards.
CGGTCGCTTCCTGACTGTGAGCGGTGGGAGGAATAAACGCGAGCAGCAATAACACAACTGCGCTCGCAGCGACGGCGGCACTGCCCGATGGCAACGGTTTCGCTGTGCGTTCCGGCGCGGAGGAGAAACGCGGTGCGATAAATCCAAAGATGATGAATGTGAGTGCGAGTACGATGGTGCCGCCCAACACTGCGTCTTTACCCGACGCGTAGATCGCGTAGGTGGAATACAACATCGCAATGACGGCAACTATCGCGTTGCGTCGATAAATGGCTTCGCTGACGCCTTCTTTACGCATGATCACGAACAGTGCCGACAGCGACACGATGTAAGGAATCACGTTGGTTACCACAGCGAGATTGACGAGCGCGCTGAATTGTTCGCTCAACGTCGGCGATACCGTCGAGAGCGCCATTAGCGTTTGCACAATCGCCATCACGATCATGCCGGCAACCGGCGCGCCCATTTTGTTTTCGCGTGAAAACAACGCGGGAAACAAGCGATCGTCGGCCGCCGTTTTGGCGGTGCGGCTAATTGTAAATTGCCAACCGAGCAACGAGCCGAGGCAGGCAAATACGGCCAATGCCATGATGATCGAGCCCACCATCGGGCTGAACATTTTTGCGTAAGCGAGAGCGAACGGCCCGGTCGATTTCGCTAACTCATCGTTGGGAACAATTCCCTGAATAACGGTCGTCGATAGCACATAAACCACCGCTGCACCCAATGTTCCGAACATGCAGGCGAGCGGCACATTGCGCTTTGGATTATCAACCGCGTCGGAATTTTGCGCGGCCGATTCCATACCGAGGAATGCCCACAACGTCAGCGCGATACTCGAATCGATGCCGGCGAGGAAATGCAATCCGTTGGGATTCCACGCCTGCGCAAAGGTATCGGCGCTAAACCACGCCCAACCGATAACGGAGAGACCCGCGACCGGAATGATGACGCCCCACACGGTAATTTGACCGATTCGGCCAGTAATACCGGGGCCGCCGAAATTCGCGATAGTGGTGAGCCAGATCAATCCGATCACGCTCATGCACGTGGCAATCGGCGTTGCCGCCATTGTCGGAAAAAATCCCGCGAGATAACCGACAGCGGAAATGGCGATGGCAACGTTACCGATGGCAAGTGAAAAGAAGTAGAGCAGGAATGTCAGAAAGTAACCGGATTTTCCATGGGCATCTTCAGCGTATGCCGCCATACCGCCCGGTCGTTGGTTGAAAATGCCGGCTTGCGCAAAGCCATACGCGATCGCCATCGAGCCGAGTGCGGTGACCACCCACGACAACAGCGAAATAGCGCCGACCTTTGCCATATTGGTCGGCAACATGATGATGCCGGAGCCCATCATGTTCACAGCCACCACCACAGTGAGCTGCGTCAAACTCATTTTTTTTGCTGCATTTTCGCTGGCCATTTTTTTCTCCTGATTGTTCACTCACGCACAACGTAGGTATGAAATTGAATACGTCCGTCGACGTGCTCTTGATAAACGCCCTGCACTTCGTAGTTAAAACCGGGAAAGCGGTTGAACGACTCCTGAAATGCGAGGAAGTAATCGAACATGGGTTGTGCGCGTTGATCCCAGCGTTCGCCGGGCACGACGACACCGATGCCGGGCGGGTAAATCAGCGCGAGCGTGGCGGATACGCGGTTTTTCGCCGCTTCGAGCGGCACGTAATCGACCTCATTGGCGACCAGCGCTTCGTAGGCATCTTTCGGCAGCATGGCGAGCTCAGGAAAACTCGTTGCGCGAAAACACAAACGCTGTAATTCCTTAACGTTGGCCTTGCGATAAAAGGCGTGCATTTCATTGCACACTTGTCGCAGCGTGTAACCGTCATAGCGTTCGCTATGTGCTGCGTACAATGTCGGCAGTACCTCCGCTAAGTGCGCATCGCGATCCCACAGATTTTTGAATTTGACGAGTTTCGCGATCAGCGTGTTGAGTTTGCTTTCGTCTTCTGCGGGCGTTAGCAAAAACAGGATGCTGTTGAGATCGCATTTTTCGGGAACGACACCTTCCTCGCGCAGATAATTCGCGACGACAGTGGCGGGCACGCCGAAATCGAGATATTCGCCGGTTTTGCGATTAATGCCGGGCGTGAGCAGCGCGAGTTTGTTTGGATCGACCATCGCATAGCCATCGACATAGCCTTCATAGCCATGCCATGTGCCGGCAGGATTGTTTTTTGTCGTCTGAAAATTCCAACACTGTTGTTCGCGCTTGATGACCTCGGTGGGAATATCTTCCCAAGCCACATTGCGAATATCGTCGGAGAACGGCGAGTTGTGAATGCTGACCACATTGGGCACGAATGGATCGAAGAACCATTTGTCCTGTTCGGTCTCACCGGTCTGCGCGTAGTGACGACCGAACTGCCTTAATTTTTTGCGCGCTTCGATGCCGAGTTCAATGCATTGGTCCCACAACATTTCACCGGCTTTTCCCGCGTGTATTTTCGCGTTGACATCGAGCGAGGCGAACAGCGGATAAAACGGTGAAGTCGAGGCGTTAATCAAAAATGCTTCGTTGAAGCGCTTGTGCTCGACATAGCGTCGCTGTCCGCGTAAATGCTCATCGCGTTTGTGGATCTGCGATGCCTGCGAAAAGCCGGCGCCTTGTTTATGCACCGATTGTGTCGAGAACAATCCCGGCATTTCTGGCGTCAGTTGTTCCAACCGCATCGGGCTGTGATCGTGAAACAACGGATGAAATGCGTTGTAGCCGATCCAGGCTTCGTCCCACAGTACGTAATCGCAGAGATGACCGATTTTTTCGAGCACTTTGCGCACGTTATAAATTGTGCCGTCATAGGTTGCGAGTTGAATGCACGCGAGTCGAAACGGCCGCGGTGAGTGCCATAATTCCGGATCTTGCACGAGCGGGTGATTACGGATTTGCTCGCGCAGAGATTCGTCATTCCACGCTTCCCAATCGACCGCGCCAATCATGCCGAAAGCATTGCGCGCGGTCGGCAGAAAAATAGGAATTGCGCCGGCCTGCACCAGCGCGCCCTGATGTATCGACTTGTGATTATTGCGATCGAACAGCACGAGATCGCCACGTTTCAATAATGCATTGGTAACGACTTTGTTCGAGGTGCTGGTGCCGTTCAAGACGAAATAGGTGCGATCCGCGCCGAATACTTCGGCGGCATGTTTCTGCGCTTCGACGGCGGCGCCTTCATGAATCAGCAAGTCGCCGAGGTCGACGTCGGCATTGCACAAATCGTTGCGAAAAATACTTTCGCCGAAATGTTTAAAAAACAATTGGCCAGCGGGCGATTTACGGTAGAACTGGCCGCCTTGATGACCGGGACAATCGAATGCGATGTTGGCTTCCGCGTCGTAAGCCATAAGGCCGCCGAAAAAAGGCGGCAGCAGACTCATGCCGTAACGCACCAGGCTGGCGATGATCTGTTTGGCGTAGAACGCTGGAGTTTGCTGGCCGAGATACACATAGCCGCTGACTTCACCGAGACCTCCCATAACGGCGAGATCGGCGACGCGATGCGAATCGGCCAGCGCCCACAACGGCGTGTTGAAACCGAGTGCACGTACATTCGCGGCGAGTTTGCGTGCCTGCTCGCGGCGACCACCGTCAATCAGCGCGATGTAGGCGCCAACCTCTGCATCCTCGGCTACATTGCGTTGATAATTATCGGTCACTTCAACGCGATAGCCTTCCGCCGAAATATTTTCGATCAATTCGCAAGTGTGTCGATCGTTGCTATCGACGATAGCAACGATCTTCAACAGTTTATGAAATGGAATTGGAATGGTTGGCGTTTTAATCGAGCGCGGAATCATGTTGCGCTCCCTTCATTTTTTCCATTGATCGGCTCGCTGAGGCAATCGACAAGATAGCGTCGACCATTGGCATTAGCGGTAAAGCGCAGGCCGTGAATATCGGTTTCGAAACCGGGGAATTTCTGATCGAACTCACGCGCGTACAGCAGATAATCCTGAATCGATTTCGTCGCGGGCGTAATACGCTCGCCGGGCATGATGACGGGAATGCCCGGTGGATATGGCACCAACATCATCGCGAGCGTGCGGCCCATCAGCTCATCGATTTCGACGCTCTCAATTTCTTCGTGTACCAGACGTTGATACGCATCGGCGGGGCGCATCGCCATTTCCGGCAATACGGTGTACATGTCTCTTTGTGCTTGGGCGAGATTGTCATTGCAGTACGTGCGATGCATCAGCTCGCACAAATCCTTTAAGCCCATCTTCGCGTAAGCATCTGGATGAGCGGTTACGAGTTTCGGTAACACGCGCTCCAGTGGCGCATTGGCGTCGTACAAATCCTTGAAGTTGATCAACTCGGTGATGAGCGTGCTCCACTTGCCTTTGGTAATACCCATCGAGAAAAGCACGAGAAATGAATACAGGCCGGTCTTTTCAATTTCGATGCGACGTTGCGACAGAAATTTAACGACGACTGCGGCGGGAATGCCGTGCTCCTGCATCGTGCCGTCGGCGCTGAGGCCGGGCGCGAGAATGGTGACTTTGATGGGGTCGACCAGCACATGATTGTCGGCGAGGTTATCGAAGCCATGCCATTTGTCGCCGGGTTTTAATACCCATTCGCTGCGAATAGCGCTCGGGTGTTCGCCCATTGAGTCGGGTTGCCACACATCGAACCACCACGAGCCGTTCAATTGCTTTTTCACGGCGGCGACAGCGCGGCGAAAACTCAGCGCTTCATCGAAGGTTTCCTGCACCAGCGCGCGTCCGCCGGGCTGTTCCATCATCGCTGCAGCGACATCGCACGAAGCGATGATGCCGTACTGAGGCGATGTCGACGTATGCATCATGAAAGCTTCATTGAAGCGCGTCATATCGAGGCGCCGGTTTTGTGCGTGCTGCACATGAATCATCGATGCTTGCGACAATGCAGCGAGCAATTTATGCGTCGATTGCGTAGTGAAGGTAATGGCGTGTTTCGAGCGCGCGGGTTGCGTTGACGAAATGCCGTGATAGCCATCGTAGAACTCATGAAAATTGGCGTAGGCATACCAGGCTTCGTCGAAATGCAAAACGTCGACGCTATCGCCAAGCGTTTCCTTGATTGCATCGACGTTGTAGCAAAGGCCATCGTAAGTGGAGTTCGTCATCACCAGCAGACGCACGCGGCCGCTGCCTTCGCTTGCATACGCATTGGCTTCGATTTTTTTGCGAATCGACTCGATGGTGAATTGATCGCGAGAAATAGGGCCGATGATGCCGAGCCCATTGCGCGAGGGAATCAGGTAAATCGGAATCGCGCCGGTCATCACCAGCGAATGCAAAATTGATTTATGACAATTGCGATCGCACAACACGAGATCGCCGCGGCCAACCATTCCATGCCAGACGATTTTGTTGGAGGTCGATGTGCCGCCGACGACAAATAATGTTTCGTCGGCGCCGAAAATACGCGCTGCATTGCGCTCACCTTCCGCAATCGGTCCGGTGTGATCGAGCAGTGAGTCGAGTTCGCCCACCGACACCGAAATATCCGATCGCAGCGTGTTTTCGCCGAAGAATTGATAGAACAATTGTCCGACCGGACTTTTGCGAAAGCCGACGCCGCCACCGTGCCCTGGCGTGTGCCACGAATAACTCGCATGCAGCGTGTAATTCATCAATGCTTTAAACATCGGCGGCGCGAGCTGATCGAGATAAAGCTCTGCCGCGCGAGCGATAGCACGCGCGAGAAACTCGGGCGAGTCCTCGAATAAACGCATGAAGGCATTGGCGTGTTTCATCACATTCGCCGGCACCATTTCCGCGGTGCGTTCGTCGCCGAATAAAAAAATCGGCATACGCACATCGCGGCTGCGTTTGGCGGCGAGCATGGCTTCAAGAATTTCCCATTGCTTGTCGTTCTGTTCGGTGCCGTCGACTGAAATCAGCCAGCAAGAGGTTGTGTTGATAACGTTCGCGAGACGCAGCGCATCGGCGTAAGTAATACCGCCGACGACGCGAAAACCCTGTTTCTCGATTGCCTCCGCCAGCTGACGCATACCGCGTCCCGCTGCGAGTTTTCCTTCGTAATCTTCGTCGATGATCGCAATCGGAAATGCCTGAAAGAATTCCATGATGCCGCTCCTAGAAAACGAATTTCGAAGAGAACTGCATGCGGCTGTC
>CBFHCK010000098.1:0-8253 GCA_965653955.1 uncultured Spongiibacteraceae bacterium | reverse complement strand
TTCCAAAAGTCTCCTTCCCGAGCCGGCACCGGCCCCTTCTCCAGCGCCTGCGCCGGCCCCAGCTCCCGAGCCAGCACCAGCGCCGGCCCCAGCTCCCGAGCCAGCACCAGCGCCGGCTCCTGCGCCCGCACCGGCCCCAGCTCCAGCACCGGCCCCGACGCCAGTCGTTTACAGCGCGCAATTGAGTTGGGAGGCACCAAGCACACGAGCCGATGGTCAGCCGTTGCTCGCCAGCGATCTGGCTGGTTACGAAATTTATTACACGGTAGGAACGAGCGGCGCCACCGGCACCATCGCTGTCAGCAGCGGCACCACCACTACTTACACCGTCACCAATTTGTCGGCGGGAACTTATTCGTTCGCTATGTCCGCGATCGATAAGGCGGGTTTGAAAAGCAGCTTATCGACTGTGGTCAATGTGACGTTCGGACCGTAAAGCTTGTGGGAATAAAAAAGGGCTGCCTCGGCAGCCCTTTTTGTTGGTTCAGTTTCAGGTGTGCAACCTGTTCAAGCCGTTCAATGTCGCGATGCGGTAGGCCTCGGCCATCGTCGGATAATTGAACGTCGTCGTGATGAAATAACGCACGGTGTTGCCGCCGTTCTTCTGCTGCATGATCGCCTGACCGATATGGATGATCTCTGTCGCTTCGGCGCCGAAGCAATGCACGCCGAGGATCTCCAGCGTTTCGGGATGAAACAGAATTTTCAACATGCCGACATCTTCGCCGCTGATCTGCGCGCGCGCGGTTTCCTTGAAAAACGCCCGGCCGACTTCGTAAGGCGTGTTCGCTTCGGTCAGCTCGCGCTCGGTTTTGCCGACCGAGCTGATTTCGGGAATTGTATAAATGCCGGTCGGCACATCTTCGACAAAGCGACAGTGATCTTTACCGCGCGCCGATGCGGCAGCGGCGCGGCCCTGATCGTAAGCCGCGCTCGCGAGGCTGGGCGCACCGATCACGTCGCCGGCGGCGAAAATATTTTCCACCGAAGTCTGATAGTGCTCGTTGACGTTGATGTAACCGCGATGGTCAGTGCTCAGGTTGATGTTTTCGAGCCCCAGCGTATCGGTGTTGCCAGTGCGACCCGCGCACCAGAGCAATGCGTCGCCGTGAAGTCGCTTGCCCGAGCGCAGCTGCAGCGTGACGCCGTCATCGCTCGCTTCGACACTCGCGTAATTTTCACGCGGACGCATCATCACGCCGTAATCGCGCAGGTGATAACTCAAGGCATCGGAAATTTCGTCGTCGAGAAATTCGAGCAGCCGCTCGCGAGAATTGATCAGCTCAACCTTGCTACCCAGACCGGAAAAAATCGACGCATATTCGCAACCGATCACACCCGCGCCATAAATCAGAATTTTGCGCGGCGTGTGTTTCATTTGCAGAATCGTATCGCTATCGTAGATACGCGGATGATTGAAATCGATATCCGCGGGCCGATACGGACGCGCGCCGGTGGCAATAACAAAATTGCGCGCGGTGCGGCGCTCGTTGCTGCCATCTTCGTTTTTAATTTCGACAGTATGTGCATCGATCAATCGAGCAGTGCCATGCAACACGTCAATGCGATTGCGTTGATAAAACTTGCTGCGCATCTTGACCTGACGTTTGATGACTTCATCGGCGCTGACCAGCAATTTGGGAAACGACAGCGATTGCGGATCGCCAATATCGCGAAACGTGGGATTGGTATTGAAGCGCATCAATTGCTTTACCGCGTGCCGCAATACTTTCGATGGAATGGTGCCACGATGAGTGCAGGCACCGCCGACCCAGTGATCGTGCTCGATCACCGCAGCCGAGCGGTCGTGTTTGGTGGCATTAAGCACGGCGCTTTCGCCAGCGGGGCCGCTGCCGATAGCGATTAAATCGTAATCGTATTGAGTCATTCGGAATTCGATCAGGAAGGAAGTGCGGCAAATTATAGAACAGTTATGTGCGACTGACGTGACGGACGGCGGAGCGACTTCATTGCGAGAATCAGGGCGCTTCCGCAATCAGAATCGCGCGTTTCGGCGCTGGATAACCTTCGATCGTGCGCGTGGGGTCGAGCGGATCGAGGCATTGCGGCAGCGATTGAAATGTCATCCAGTCGGTGCTGCGTTGCTCTTCGCTAGTGGTCGAAGTGACATTCACCAACTGCGGATTTTTGAAACCGATTTTTTTCAACCATTGCGTCAACGCAGCGGTGCTCGGCAGGAACCACACATTATTCATGCGCGCATACCGATCGTCGGGCACCAGAATTTCGCCGGCGCCGCCATCGATAATCAGCGTTTCCAGCACCAGCTGACCGCCGGGCCGCAGCGCCTCGCGCAGTTCCAATAAATGATCGAACGGCGAACGGCGGTGATAAAGCACACCCATCGAAAATACCGTATCGAAAAAGCGTAATTTTTTCGGTAAATGCTCGATGCCTAACGGCAACACCGCGACGCTGTCATCGCGCAGATAATGCTGCAGTGCCGCGTATTGCATAACAAACAATAATGTCGGATCGATGCCAATCACCAGTTCCGCACCGGCACCGCGCATACGCCAGCAGTGATAGCCGTTGCCGCAACCGACATCCAGCACCTTGCGACCCTGCAACGGCGCAATTTGATTTTTTAAACGATCCCATTTCCAGTCCGAACGCCATTCGGTATCGATTGCGGTTCCGAATAAATCGTATGGGCCTTTGCGCCAGGGATGCAGTTGGCGTAATGCGCTCTGCAACTGGTCGCGTTGATCCGCTGTCACATCTTTTCCACTAATGCGCACCGCGTTGCGGTCGAGTTCGATCTTATCGATCGATAGTTCGGGCAGTGCGTCGAGCGCGCTATACCAGCGCGGTAAATCGCCGTGGCGTTGCGGGTTCAGTAATTTCGGCAGTACATCGGCTAATTGCGCCGACCATTTTTCCAAACCGAACTGTTGCAGGCGTGCGAGAAAAGAGGAGTAATCGATCACTTGATGGCTACCAGAGAGGCAAAGTTAAAACATTGAAACCAGACATCGACGCTGGCGAAACCGACACGCTGCAAGCGCTCGCGATGAGTATTCAACGTTTCCGGGATCAGCACGTTTTCGAGCGCGCTGCGTTTTTGTGCAACTTCGAGTTCGCTGTAACCGTTCGCGCGCTTAAAGGCATGATGCAATTCGGTATTGAGTTCCTGCAAATGCGCATCGTCGAAACGAATTTTTTCCGATAACACAAGAATGCCGCCGCCGCACATGTTCGTCGCGATGCGCGCGAGCAACGCTTCGCGTTGCGATTGCGGAATAAACTGCAGCGTGAAATTCATGACAACCACCGATGCGTTGTTAATCGCAACATCGTTGATGTCAGCCAGTTGCAACGACACCGGAGTCGTATGCGAGTCGGCCGCAATGAGAAAGCGGCAGCGATCGATCATCGCCTCCGAATTATCCACGGCGACAATTTCGCAGTCGCGCCGATCGAGTTGGGCGCGCATCGCCAGCGTGCTGGCGCCGAGCGAACAGCCGAGATCGTAACAACGCGTATGGGGCTGCGCGTAGCGTTCGGCCAACACCCCCGTCATCGCAATGATCGTGCTATAGCCGGGTACCGAGCGTTGAATCATGTCCGGAAAAACCTGCACCACCCGCTCATCGAAGGCGAAGCCGCCGATGGCGTCGAGTGGAGTGGAATAGATCGTGTCTTTGTTGTTCGTCATGAAGGAGTTCAAAAAGAATGGAAGCGAAAAATTTGCGGAATTCTACCACTCTTGGTTGTCAGTCCCCGGTGCAGTGGCGAATTCCAATAGCAAAGCGCTGTTTAACATGAGGGTGGATATTTTTGCGGTCATGATGGAGTAACAAATTAGTAATAATTGTGGAAAAACTCATCGCATATCTGTCTTAACGATATGTGATTGAGCACAAGAAATACTGATTAAGCGGCTTTTTGTGAATTCAATATGCTCTAGGCTGAAACTGTTGTCTCGCGGTTCGTACCTCTTCCATCAATGGAGATTGGATATGGCAAATGCAGGGGCGTCGGTGCAAGCGAATAAAGCATGGTTGTTACAGGTTGAAAATCTGGCGTTGGTGCGCGAATGTCGTCGTCGTATCAGCGATGAGTTCGGTGTGAAATTACAGCTGAGCTCGGACGATTTACTCGACCGCATTCAAAATTACGCCGATCGCAGTAATGATCGCATTTTGCAGCGGCTGGCCCAGCCGATTGCGCAGATGCTGAAAACGGGCGAGTTCCAGCATTCACAACAATTAGATTTATCGAATATCCCGGTTGTCGCGCCGCAAAAAGCCGCTAGCGGTTGGTTGAAAACGTCGCATTAATTCACCTTTCTTTAAAACGGGCAGCGCGACGTATTCAATTGCGGACGGCCAGCAGGTGTCGTTCGTGATCCGATAATTCGCCGCCTTGCCCGCGTCGCAGCAATAATTCGTCGAGCGTCAGCTGATAGCTTGGCGCGAACGTCGATAGAAAAAAATCCACTTCGGGTAAGCGATACGCGGTTAAGCGTTGTTTGATATTTTCTGCTGCCTTTTCGAATTCGTTGTTGCCGGCCTTCAACTCTGCCTGACATTTCAGGAACGCGGCGATGGTATCGGCGGCTTTGATGATTTGGCGATGTTCAACGGGCAAAATGTCTTCAACCATCAGCGCGGCAAAATCGATTTTCAGTTTGGCTGGCAGCAGGCCTACCAGCTCATGCTCGGCGGCGCGTTCGATTGAGTGATACGCCTGTTCAATGGCCGGCGAATGGTATTTAACCGGCGATGGCAAATCGCCGGTGATAACTTCCGCGCAATCGTGATACAGCGCGGCCACTGCAATGGCATTAGCATCGACGGCCCCATCGAAATAACGGTTACGAATCAGCGCCAACACGTGCGCGAGTGTCGCCACCTCCCAGCTGTGTTCCATCACATTTTCCTGAATCGTATTACGCTTGAGACCCCAGCGTACGATCCAGCGCAATTTACTGATGTAAGCAAAAAAATGGCTGACCATGGCCGCGTCTCGGTTTGCTTGTCGAAAGGATGGCGAGTCTAACGCCGGGCTGTATTTATGTACAGTGTTTGACATTTGCGTACAGTGAGAGGCGGCTATCGGCGATTGCTGCCCATCCATTACACTGGCCGACCCGAATTGCCGCGCAGTAAATATAAGCTCCCGCCATGCACGATGAAGATTCAGTTCCCGGTAAAGAAATTCACCGCACGTACGACGAACATGGACCGATTCAGGTATTCGACGATGGCACCAAGCGCTATTTATCGTTCGGCGAAGGCGACGAGCAGAGCTGCATTCTAAAAGCGCAGCCGGAAATGCTGCAGCACGAATACACGCGCGCGATGTTGCTGCCCACATTATTCCTCGAACCACGCAGTGCGATTTTGATCGGCCTCGGCGGCGGAGCCGTGCCTAATTGTCTATTCCATCATTGGCCGGAATTGCAGATGCGCGTGATCGAATTGCGCCGCGCCGTAGTGAAGGTGGCGCGACGCTATTTCGATGTGCCGCAGAGCGAGCGGTTAAAAATTATCGAACAGGACATCGCCGAATTTTTCGAGGCACCGATCGAACAGCGCGTCGACATGGTGTTCAGCGATATCTACGGCGCGGAAGGCATGGATATGCAGTATTTTCAGCCGTGGTACATCGAAGCGTGCGCGCGGCAGCTGAACGATCATGGCTGGCTGATCATGAACTGCTGGGACGATCATCGCGGCGAACATGAAACGCTGCAATCGATCACCGAAGAATTCGCCGAGGTGTACACCTGCACCGTTTCCACCGGCAATTGGATTATTCTTGCATCGAAGCAGCCGAATGTGATCGATCAGGCGAAGCTGAAAATGGCTGCGAAGGAACAATCGAAGAAGCTGGGTTTTTCGGTAACCGAGAATTTATTCAAACTTTTTAAAGTGCATCCCAAAGACTGATGGCGATCGAACTGTCCGATATCGCGCTGCTGCTCGTATTCGGTTTTTTAATCTATGCAGCGTGGCGTTCTTATGCGGTGAAGGAAATCGCCCTCGCGCAAACGCGCAAACATTGCCGTGCGTTCGACGTGCAATTGCTCGATGAGAGCGTCGTGATGCGCGGCATCTGGTTGAAACGCGATGGCGGTACGTGGCGTTTTCGGCGGAGTTACTGGTTTGAGTTCACGACCACCGGCGAACAGCGCTACCACGGCGTCATCATGATGATGGGCGCTCGCGTCGAATCGATTCAGCTTGAGCCGCACCGCATCGACGCTTCCGAATAAAATTCCGCGACAAAAACAGGCGTGACTTTTTGCGTGCGTAAACCTAAAGTGGGTTTTTAAGACAGCAGTCTGGTAACGCGAGAATAATCATGCTCAGTTTGCAGGAAATTTCTGATCGACTCGAAATCCAACAATTGATGGTCGACTATTCGACGGCAATCGATACGCGCCGCTTTGACGATCTCGATAATGTGTTCACGCCCGATGCATATATCGATTACCGCGCGCTTGGCGGCATCGATGGTCGTTTTACAGAAGTAAAAGCATGGTTGAAAACCGTGTTGCCAACATTTCCCATGTACTTCCATATGATCGGCAATTTCTCGGTCAAAGTGACTGGCGATACCGCGCAGTCAAAAATTATTTGTTTTAATCCAATGGTGACCGATAACGGAGTGGGTGGTACACACGTCATGTACTGCGGTCTCTGGTACCACGATAAATTCGTGCGCACACCACAGGGTTGGCGCATGTGCGAGCGGGTGGAAGAGAAGTGTTACACCGATAATGTGCCTGCCGGAATGAGTGCGGGGATTTGAAAGATTTATTCGAGGCACGCGCTTGGGTGCAATCAGCTTCAACAGTGCGCCAGCTTTCGTTGCCTCATTCAAGCCGGTTTTCGATCCAGCGCGCGATAGTGCAGCGCTTCATGAATATGTTGCTTCTGCACCGCATCGCAATCGTCGAGATCGGCAATCGTGCGCGCGACTTTCAAAATTCGATAATACGCGCGCGCCGATAATCCCAATTTCAACACGGCTTCTTCGAGCGCGAGGCGATTCGCTGCATCGATATTGCCGATCTGATCGATTTCGGTTCCCGACAATTGCGCGTTCACTTTTTGCTGCCGTTGCAGCTGACGATCGCGAGCGCGCAATACCTGCTGTTGCAGCGTGGCGGTTTCCGCCGTGTCGCTGCTCGCACTGCTCAAAGCACCGCGCGGTAAGCGATTAACCGGAACTTGCAGATCGATGCGATCGAGCAGTGGCCCCGACAAACGATCGCGATACCGCCGAATCTGATCGGTCGTACAGCGGCAGGCGCGTTCGCTGTCGCCGTAGTAGCCGCACGGGCACGGATTCATCGCAGCGATCAATTGAAACTGGGCGGGATACGTCACCTGTCGACTCGCGCGCGCGATAACGATCTCGCCGGATTCGAGCGGCTCGCGCAGCACTTCCAATACCTTGCGTTGAAATTCGGGCAATTCATCGAGAAACAATACGCCGTGATGGGCGAGCGAAATTTCTCCCGGCCGCGGTTGGCTGCCTCCGCCGACCAGCGCAATCGCCGATGCGGTGTGATGCGGCGCGCGAAAAGGGCGCTGTCGCAATAATGGTGTGCCCTGGTTGCCGGCGACCGAATGTACCGCCGCGACTTCGAGCTGTTCGTGTTCGCGGAGCGGCGGCAATAACCCCGGCAGGCGAAGCGCGAGCATCGTTTTGCCCGTGCCGGGTGGGCCGAACAGAAGTGCGTTGTGAGATCCTGCCGCCGCGATAGCGAGTGCGCGTTTTGCTTGCGCCTGGCCGCGAATATCGCCGAGATCGGGATATGCAAAACATTCGTCGGCTTGCTGCGTTACGGCGCGTTGCAATTCGAGTCTGCCGTGCAGATAAGCACAGAGCTCCGCGAGCGTGGTGAGGCCATAAACATTCGCGCTTTTAACCAGCGCGGCTTCAGCCGCATTGGCGTGCGGCACGATCAAATCGCGCGCGGCATTGCTGCATGCCATCGCGGCCGGCAGTGTGCCGGGGACGCCGCGTAATTCGCCGTCGAGCCCGAGTTCGCCGATGAATTCGCGACCCGCGAGCGCTTCGAGCGGAATTTGCCCACTAGCGGCGAGAATGCCAAGCGCGATCGGTAAATCGAAGCGGCCGCCTTCTTTCGGCAAGTCGGCAGGGGCGAGATTGATGGTTATTCGACGGGCCGGAAATTCGAAGTGGGTGTTGATCAGCGCGCTGCGGACGCGATCCTTGCTTTCCTTTACCGCGGTTTCCGGCAGGCCGACG
>CBFHCK010000097.1:0-8256 GCA_965653955.1 uncultured Spongiibacteraceae bacterium | reverse complement strand
GCATTGAACGGCGACATCGTCGGCCCGGTGGAGCGTAAAACACCGAGCACTTCGTTCATCAATTCAGTGCGACCAACCGCCGCACCGCCAAGACAGCGCCCCTGCCCATCGAGATATTTCGTCGCCGAATGCACGACGATATCGGCGCCGAATTGCAGCGGTTTTTGCAGTGCCGGCGTGCAGAAACAATTGTCGACAACGAGCAGACAACCGCGCTGTTTGGCCAATTGCGAAATAAACGCGAGATCGGCAATTTCATTCAGCGGATTCGATGGCGTTTCGAGAAACAGCAATTTGGTGTTCGACTTAATTGCATTGGCCCACGCGTCGTTATCGCTCAATGCAACGAAAGTCGTTTCGATACCGAATTTCGCGAGGTATTTGGTGAATACCACTGTAGTGGTGCCAAACACGCTGCGCGAACAGACGACGTGATCGCCGCTTTTCAATAATGCAATGCAAACGCTCAGAATTGCCGCCATGCCCGATGCGGTGGCCACCGCCATTTCCCCGCCTTCGAGCGCTGCGAGACGTTCCTCGAATGCGCGCACGGTCGGGTTCGTATAACGCGAATAGACGTTGCCCGGTTCACCCCCGGCAAAACGCGCGGCGGCCTGCTCCGCACTCTCGAATACATAACTCGACGTTAGGAACATCGCCTCGCTGTGTTCGCCTTCGTGTGTGCGTGTGTAGCCGGCACGAATAGCGAGCGTATCGATCTGCGCGTTCTGCAACGCTTCGCGGCGTTGGGTTTCGTTATCCGTCATACGTAGTCTTTTCCGGAAGCGTGTTTTACAAAATCGTATTGTGTAAACCGACGATATGGCTGCCGGTATCTTCAAGCTTCGATTTATTGACGTCGTTGCGTGCGGTGGCGATGCGTTCGAGATATTCGGCGCTGACATCGTTGGCCACGTAATTGCCGTCGAATACCGCGCAATCGAATTGCGTCAGTTGCGAATTACCCTCGGCAGAACTCGCAATCAAATCTTCGAGATCCTGATAAATCAACCAATCGGCGCCGATCAACTTGCCGACTTCTTCTTCGGTATGACCGTAAGCGATTAATTCTTTCGACGTCGGCATGTCGATGCCATATACATTCGGATAACGCACCGGCGGCGATGCCGACGCGAAATACACCTTGCGTGCGCCAGCATCGCGTGCCATTTCGATAATCTGCTGGCAAGTAGTGCCGCGCACGATCGAATCGTCGACCAACAAAACGTTCTTGCCCTGGAACTCGAGACCAATGGCGTTCAGTTTTTGCCGTACCGATTTTTTGCGCTGGTTCTGTCCCGGCATGATGAAGGTGCGACCGATGTAGCGGTTCTTCACCAAACCTTCGCGGAATTTCACACCGAGCTTTTGCGCTAGCGATTGACCGGCGACGCGGCTCGAATCCGGAATAGGAACCACGACATCAATGTCGTGATCGGGACGCAACCGCAGAATTTTTTCCGCCAGTTTTTCGCCTTGGCGCAGACGCGCCTTGTACACCGATACGCCGTCCATGATCGAATCGGGACGGGCGAAATAAACGTGCTCGAATATGCATGGCGCCAGACGCGGGTTCTCCGCGCATTGTTGCGTGGTCACCGTGCCGTTCGGTTCGATGTAGATCGCTTCACCCGGCTCGATATCGCGCTCGAGCTTGAAGCCGAGCACATCGAGCGCAACGCTTTCCGATGCGAGCATGTATTCATTGCCCTGCGGTGTTTCGCGCTTGCCCAGCACCAGCGGACGAATACCGTTCGGATCGCGAAAACCGATGACACCGTAACCGGCGATCATCGCGACAATCGCATAAGCACCTTTGCAACGCTGATGCACATCGCGCACGGCGGAGAAAACATCCTCGGCGCTCGGTACCAGTTTGCCGAGACGTTGCAGTTCATGCGCAAACACATTGAGCAGCACTTCCGAATCCGAATCGGTATTCAAGTGACGTAAATCCGATTGGAAGATTTCGCGGCTCAGCTCTTCGGCATTGGTGAGATTACCGTTATGCGCGAGCGCAATGCCGTAGGGTGAATTTACATAAAACGGTTGTGCCAGCGCGCGGCTCGATGTGCCGGCAGTCGGATAACGCACATGGCCAATACCCATGTTGCCGATCAACTGTTGCATGTGACGCGTATGAAAAACATCGCGTACGAGACCGTTGTCTTTGCGCAAATTAAATTTGCCGCGCTCGCTGGTCACGATTCCTGCCGCATCCTGCCCGCGGTGTTGCAACACCGTCAACGCATCGTAAATTTCCTGATTGACGTTGTTTTTCGCGACGATACCGACAATGCCACACATGTGCTCTACACCTCATCGCCTTGCAGCGATTAACAATGGGGTTACCGCAAATGTTCTCTTGCCGTCTTTTCCTGGACTGCTCGGGCTTTTTGCGACAGCGTATGTCTCCAACCCATCACTTCCGCGAAGGTGGAGCGTGCCCAGTCTTCGCTGGACTCGAAATAAGGAATGAACTTCGATTGATGCCACCATGCATCTTGCCGCATTTCCGGCAAACCCATCGGCAGCAGAATCAACAACGCGAGCACCAGCAACAGACCGCGTACTGCACCGAACGCCATGCCGAGCAATCGATCGAAACCGCTGAGGCCGACCCCGGCGACAAATTGTTGTATCACCCAATTGACGATAGCGCCGACGATCAGCGTCAGCACAAACAGCGCAGCGAACGCGAGCACTGTGCGAATCGATGGCGTCTCGATCCATTTCGAAAAAATTGCCGCAAGCCTTTCGTGAAACGCGATCGCAATAAAACTTGCCGCAATCCAGGTCGCCAGTGAAATCGCCTCTCTGACGAAGCCGCGCAGCAGGCTGAACACACATGAAATGCCTACGATGGCAACAATAGTCCAATCAGCCCAGTTCAGCGACATTGACGATGTACAGTCCGGTGGAGATTCACAGAAGGCGCGCTGTGTAAGGTGCGCACTACGTTTCGTAGAGGCGCGCATTGTATCAGAGCGCTTTCTACCGTCGCATTACGACGAGCGACAATCGCGTTACAACCGATCCTTAGCCGCATCACGATGGCGTAAAACGCACAACCATTGTGTTGGTTTGCAGCGCTGCATCGATCGCCTTTTTCTGCGCATCGGCGCGTTCGCGACTGAGCTTGGGTCCGACAAAAACTTTAATCCCGGCGCCCTTTGCCGTTTTAACCGTTTGCGTATACGCCTTGAAACCTTTCTGTTGCAGCTCGTTCTTGATGCGATCGGCATTTGCCTGCGTCGAAAACAAGCCCACTTGGATCACCCATGCCACCGGCAAACCCTGCTGATCGAGCGAAAAGGTCTGAGTTGGTGTTTTTACCGGCGTCGATTTTGATTCGATATTTTTCGGTGGAATGTTTTTCGGTTCGACGTTTTTAGAGGCAACATTTTTAGGTTCAATGGCTTTTGGGATTAGCGGTTGCGTCGTGGTTTTCGCCGGCGTGTTCGGGAGCGATGCGATTGCCGGTTTCTGCTGGGCCGGGACAGCTGCTGTAGTTGCACTATCGACGGTTGCAGCATCGACGGTTGCAGAATCGGCAGTCGAAGCGGCGTCGGCTTCGGATGCGCCAGGCTCGGGTGCCGGAATCACATCTTTCGGCGCCTGCGGCTCGGCCACGGCAAATGGCTGCAGATCCGGAGCCGCTGGAATCTGGGTTTCACGCGCCACCGGATCGACAGGACTGTCGGCGCTCAATAACCAGAACCAAGCGACCACACCAATCACCAGTAAGGCGGCGCCGCCCACCAGACGCTGCTTCAAGCCATCAGCGGCCATTGCTCAATTCCTCTGCATTCATCCGATTCATCACTTCTGCCACGGTAAAGAAAGAGCCGAATACAACGATGCGTTCGCCCTTGCACGCGCATTTCACTGCAACATCGAAAGCCTGCGTCAATGTCGGCAAACGTACGAGCGCATCGATATGGTGTGCACGTAACCGCGCTTCAAGCTCGCCGCCGGACAGTGCCCGCGGGTTATCCGATAAATCCCCTAGAAACCACTCGTCCACATTGCGGTGTAGCGACGAAATAACGGTATCGACGTCTTTGTCGCGCATCATCGCCATCACCGCATAAGTGCGGAGAGCAGGTACTTCGCCAAGCCGCTCAGCCAACCATGCTGCCGCCTGCGGGTTATGTGCGACATCGAACACAATCTCGACGCCATTGTGCGATACGCGCTGAAAGCGTCCCGGTAAAAAGGCAGTCGCCAAACCGGTGCGAATCGCCTGCTCATCGACAGGCAACGGCAAACAATGTAACGCGGCCAATGCGGCGGCAGCGCTGGGTAAAGGAAGTTGCGGCAGCGGCAGATCCTCATAACGAGCGATCTTCGTCAGCGTAATACTCGACCAGTTCCATCGATCGCCCATGTTTTTGTACGTATACGCACTGCCCGCTGGGTACCAATGCGCGGCGACCGCTTCGGCTGTCGTAAACACCGATTGCGGTGGATGCGGATCCGCGCAAATTGCCGGGCGGCCAGCGCGAAAAATACCCGCCTTCTCACCACCGATCGCCTCGCGATCGGAGCCCAGCCAATCCTGATGATCGAGGTCGATGGTGGTCAGCACCGCCACATCGGGATCGATCAGATTGACCGCGTCGAGCCGCCCACCCAACCCTACTTCGAGCACGATCACATCGAGCCGCGCCTGCTGAAATAACCACAACGCGGCGAGCGTACCGAATTCAAAATAGGTGAGCGAAATACCGAACAACGCCGCGTGGACGTGGGCAAATGCCTCAGATAGCGTCGCATCGTCGACGAGCACCCCATCGATCCGCACGCGCTCGTTGTAGCGCAATAAATGCGGCGAGGTATACGCGCCGACGCGATAACCCTGCGCGCGTAATATGGCATCGAGAAATGCAACGCACGAACCTTTGCCGTTGGTGCCGCCAACCGTGATGATTTTGGCGCCGCTAAGGTCAAGTGTTAGATTTTTTGCGACAGCAGCGACCCGGTCGAGACCGAGCTCGATTTGGCGTGGATGATGCGATTCCATCCACGCCAGCCATTGCGCCAGATTGCGCTGTTGCATCTTCGGAGGAGGCCTACGCAGTGGGCGCTGCCTGCAGCGTCAACTTAGCGAGCAAACGTGCGAGCGTGTCGCGCATATCGCGACGGTGAACGATCATGTCGATCGCGCCGTGTTCAAGCAAAAACTCACTGCGTTGAAATCCCGGCGGCAGTTTTTGTCGAATGGTTTGTTCGATGATGTTCGGGCCGGCAAAACCAGCGCGCGCACCGGGCTCGGCAATATTGATATCGCCCAGCAAAGCGAGGCTCGCGGATACACCGCCGTATATCGGATCGGTCAACACCGAAACGTACGGCACGCCGTTCAAACGCAGCCGTTCTAGCACCGCGCTGGTTTTTGCCATTTGCATCAACGAGATCAACGCTTCCTGCATGCGAGCGCCACCCGATGCGGCAAAACAAATCAGCGGCATGCGTTCTTCCAACGCCAGGTTCGCCGCGCGCGTGAACTTCTCGCCGACCGCATAACCCATCGAACCGCCGTGGAAATTGAACTCAAACGCAGTGACGACTACCGGCAGCGATTTCAGTGTGCCGCGCATCGCGATCAGCGCGTCTTTTTCGCCGGTTTCTTTTTGCGCCTGCGTCAAACGATCCTTATATTTTTTGATGTCCTTGAACTTCAAGCGATCGATCGGCTTTACATCGTCGAATACTTCGAGGCGTCCGTCTTCATCGAGAAACATATCGAGACGCTGACGCGCGCCAACACGCATGTGGTGATCGCATTTCGGACAAACATCGAGATTTTTTTCGAGCTCGGGACGATACAACACCGCCTCGCATTTCGGACACTTCTTCCACAGACCTTCGGGTACCGACGCCCGGCGTTCCTTGTTGTCGGAACGGGTCAGTGCAGGAACAATTTTGTCGATCCAGTTCATTATGAACCTCGTCTCTATTCGTTATATGGCAGTCGTTACGTGACAGTTGTTGTGTGACGGAAAACTTGTTGAACGTATGCACCTACATGGGTACATCGCTCTATTACTTTGCATCCACAGCGCGGCGAATTTCGGCGATTAGCTGGGTAGCACTCGCGTACAACTCGCTGCCGGTTTTGTTCTGCTGCGCCGCTTGTGAAATACGATCGACCAATGCGCTGCCAATCACGACGCCTTCGGCAACTTTCGCAATCGCTACTGCCGAAACAGCGTCCTTAATTCCGAACCCAACCGTGATCGGCAGATCGGTAATCGCTTTAATACGCTGCAGCATGGCGCTTACCGCGTCGATATCAAGATGGCCCGCGCCAGTGACTCCTTTCAATGACACGCAGTACAAATAACCGCTGGCCAATTCCGCAATCGCGCGAATGCGCGCGTCGGTAGTTGTCGGTGCGAGCAGGAAAATATTATCGATGCCGACGCGCTTCAATTCGACATTCAGCGCCCCCGCTTCTTCGGGAGGAACATCGACCGTAAGTAGGCCATCCACGCCCGATTTAACGGCAGCATCGGCAAACACCGCGTAACCCATGTGCTCGACGGGATTGGCGTACCCCATCAATACGATCGGTGTTTCGTTATCGTCACGGCGAAACTCCGCGACCAGATCGAGCACGTTGCGCAGGCTGGTGTGATGCATCAATGCACGTTCGTGTCCGAGCTGAATCACCGGACCTTCCGCCATCGGATCGGAAAAAGGCACGCCGAGCTCGATAATATCCGCGCCCTGACGCACCAGTTCGTGCATCAGCGGCACGGTAACGGCAAGTTGCGGATCGCCGGCGACAATGTAGGGAACTACGGCTGTGCGCTGCTGCTCGCGCAGCTGGGTTAATTTGTTAGCGATACGGCTCAAGAGCGAATTCCTCAGAACGTAATGCCGTCGAGCGCAGCGACGGTATGAATGTCTTTGTCACCACGGCCGGACAAATTCGCGATGATGATTTGGTCCTTGCGCATGCCGGGCGCGAGTTTTTCGACGTAAGCCAGTGCGTGGCTCGATTCGAGCGCGGGCATGATGCCTTCGGTTTGCGTTAATTTGCGGAACGCCGTGAGCGCTTCGTCGTCGTTAATGGCGACGTAATTGACGCGACCTATATCTTTCAGCCACGAATGCTCGGGCCCGACGCCGGGGTAATCCAGACCTGCCGATACCGAATGCGTTTCGATAATCTGACCGGCATCGTCCTGCATCAGATAAGTGCGATTGCCATGCAGAATGCCGGGCTGACCCGCGCTCAGCGGCGCAGCGTGACGACCGGTAGCGATGCCATAACCACCCGCTTCGACACCGTACATTGCCACATCGACATCAGCTAAAAACGGATGGAACAAACCGATCGCATTCGAGCCGCCGCCGACGCACGCTACCAGCGCATCGGGCAGACGCCCTGTTTGCTCACGGCACTGCTGCTTAGCTTCACGCCCGATCACCGATTGGAAATCGCGTACCAGTTTTGGATAGGGATGCGGACCCGCCGCCGTACCGATGATGTAGAACGTGTTATCGACGTTGGTAACCCAATCGCGAAGTGCCTCGTTCATCGCATCTTTCAGCGTGCGCGATCCGGATTTGACCGGGATGACTTCGGCGCCGAGCAGCTTCATTCGATACACGTTCAGCGATTGGCGGCGCACATCTTCTTCGCCCATGTACACCTGACATTGCATGCCGAAACGTGCCGCGATAGTCGCCGTGGCGACGCCGTGCTGGCCAGCGCCAGTTTCGGCAATCACACGTTTTTTGCCCATGTACTTCGCCAGCAATCCTTGCCCAATCGTGTTGTTAACCTTATGCGCACCGGTGTGGTTCAGGTCTTCGCGTTTCAGATAAATCTGCGCGCCGCCGAGTTCACGGCTCCAGCGTTCGGCGTGGTAAAGCGGAGACGGGCGGCCGACGTAATGCGCGAGATCGCGATCGAACTCCGTGCGAAATGCCGGATCGGCAGATAGTTTGTTGTAAGCGGTTTCCAGCTCCTCCAGCGCGCACATCAGCGTTTCGGCGACGAACTTTCCGCCGTACTGACCGAAATGACCGCGCGCGTCGGGCATGGCGGCGTAATCGATAGCATCCAACACAGAATCACTCACTACTGATTTCTCCGGTTTCCGATCATTGCGACGGTTGTTGATCGGCGCGATAAACCGCTGCGACAAACTGTTCAATTTTGCTGGCGTCTTTGCGGCCGGGTGCCGATTCAACGCCGCCGCTGACGTCTACGGCATAAGGGCGTATCTGCTTGACCGC
>CBFHCK010000096.1:0-8272 GCA_965653955.1 uncultured Spongiibacteraceae bacterium | reverse complement strand
GCCCACAGATAATCCTGCTCATCACAAATGACAAACTTGACCTGATCATGAGGCAACAGTAGCGCAATATTTTCGTAGCGATTGCGAGCGAGTTCGCCGGAACCAGGCGTTTTCAAATCCATCACTTTGCTCACGCGCGCATCGATACCCGTTACATCTATCGCACCACTCGTTTCGAGCGACACTTCATAACCCGCATCGCAGAGCGCGGTTAGCAGAGGCCAGCAATCCGGTTGCGCCAGCGGTTCACCGCCGGTGACGGTGACGTAACGCGGATGATAATGAGCGACGCGCTCAAGAATAGCGGTCAGCGTCATACGCTCGCCGCCGTGAAATGCATACTCGGTATCGCAATAACCGCAGCGCAACGGACAACCGGTCAGACGCACAAATACGGTCGGCAAACCGAGCGTACGCGTTTCGCCTTGCAGCGAATAAAAAATTTCGGTTATGCGAAGAGAAGAATCCATTGCGAGCGAAGTGACGAGTAGCGAAAAAGTCTATGCGATCGCAGAAATACTGTCTCAGCCGCGCTTAGCGGCCGAGAGGTTCTGGTCGAGAAATTGTTTGGCGAGCTGCGGCGCGGAGCTGCCACTTGCACCGTAATTGTCGATGACTTGCTGCAGCAAGATTTTGGCTTTGGCTTTGTCGCCTTTCAAGTAATACACCTTGCCAAGCTCATATAACGCATCGGGCGCTTTGCTGTGTTGCGGATAATCGCCGACAACTTTCGAAAATACTTGCTGCGCTTTATTTAAATCCTGCGGCTGCGCCAGCAAATAAGCTTTGCCGAGCCAGTAATACGCATTCGGCGCGAGCGAGCTGCGCGGATAATTGGTGGTAAATGTATTGAATAATTTGATGGCGCCGGGAAAGTCCTGGCCTTTCAATTTGGCGTAAGCGGTTTGGTACGCTTCGTATTCTTCAGGCTTGGCAGTTTCCATCGACGAAGTCGGCGCGGCTTGTACCGGCACACCGCTCGCAGCAGACGCAGCTGCAGCAGAATTTTGATCGGGCATTACTGCCGCTGGATCGGCCACCGTCGGCGCCGAACCCGCATTGGCTGCAGCCGGTTGACCACTTAGACGGCGATCGAGATCGCTGTAGCGCTCAAGGGACTGCTGCTTCAACGTTTCAATCTGATGACGCTGCTCTTCGACGAGCCCGCGCAGATCCATCACTTCCTGTTGCAGCGATTGCAGCTGCATAAAAAGATCACCGGTTGCAGCGGCGGGCGCTGCACCAGACGATGCAGACGCTTTACCGCGCGACTGCACCGGCTGACCGGCATCAATTACGGGTGCCTGTGCGTTCGCCATTGCTGCGCTCAGGCACAACGCCGCACCCAGACAACGAATTACGCTCATACGCATAGACACCCTACTCAACGACTATTAATTAAGAACCAGTTCAACGCGACGGTTTTTTGCCCACGCCGACTCATCGTGACCAGCATCGGCAGGACGCTCTTTGCCATAGCTGATCGTTTCGAGACGCGATTTAGCAATGCCGTTCGCAACCAGATATTGCGCAACTGCATTGGCACGACGCTCGCCGAGTGCCAGGTTGTATTCGCGTGTACCGCGCTCGTCAGCATGGCCTTCGACACGAATCGGTTGGGTGCCGTTTTTCAATTTGGCGATGTTGTTGTCGAGAACCGATTGCGCTTCGCTGCTCAGCGTCGATTGATCGAAACCGAAATAAACGGTACGACCGGCTTGAGCATAATCGGAATCCATGCCGCTGCCGTTTGCCGACGAATCGTATCCCGACGAACCATTGCCAGACATACCAGCGCCAGCGTTTTGGTTAGCGCTGTCGTTCGCTTTGTTGCTTGAGCAACCGGCGATCAGAGCCAACGTCATTACCATGCTTGCGGTGAGAGCTACTTTTTTGTTTGTCATGATCCAATCCTAAATAAGAACAAGAGAAAATTTTTGTGTCAGCTGTTACAAACTTCGATGACCAAAACCGCAGTCACAACGCTCCAGCACAAGCACTACCACCTCTGCGCTGAACCATTGAATTTACAATTGCTGAACCAACAGCTATTGAACCAGCAACATGAATATTCAAACGATGTGAAAATGCGTACATCGCTATTCATTTGTCAGAGTAAATTAGCGTCGATCCATGAACGGCGACCAGGACGGTTCGCGCACATCGCCGAAACGCGAAGGCATCAAATATCTGGTGCCGGCGTCAACTGAAACGGCGGCAAGAATACCACGCCCCCCATGCAAAGTCGCGTAGATCAACATCGCGCTATTGGGCGCCACACTCGGCGATTCATCGAGGCTCGACTGCGTCAGAGGGCGCGTTACACCGCGATTGGTATCTTGCAGCACGATATGAAAATCGCCGCTTTCGCGATGCACATACACAAAGCCACTGCCATCCGGCATTGCCCGCGGACGCGCATTGTAATTGCCGTCGAACGTCAGCCGTTGCGCTTCGCCGCCAGTCGCGCTGACTTTATAAATTTGCGGCTTACCACCGCGATCCGATGTAAACAAAATCGATCGGCCATCGGAAGTCCATGCCGGTTCGGTATCGATACCAAAATGATTCGTCACACGCGTCAGTTGTCGAGAGGCAACGTCCATGACATATATCTCGGTGTTGCCGTCCTTCGACAACACCAATGCCAGCCTGCGACCATCGGGCGACCACGTCGGTGAGCTATTGATGCCCTGGAAATTGGTTAATTGCTGACGCGCTCGCGTCCGCAGATTTTCCGTGTAGATCGCGGGGCGGCGCGTTTCGAACGAAACATACGCGATGGTTTCGCCATCAGGCGCCCAGCTCGGTGTCATGAGAGGCTCGCGCTGCGTACGCAGAATTCGCTCCCGCGCGCCGTCGGCGTCGCTCAACATCAGTCGATAAGTGTTTTGTCCCCTGGCATCGCGCAATGCGGATACATACAGCAATTTCAAACTAAAAATGCCGCGAATACCGGTTATTTTCTCGTAGACCTTATCGGAAATATGATGCGCAACATCGCGCAAACTATCGTTGTAACCCACTTCACGATCGAGCATTACCTGACGCTGATTGATCACGTCGAATAATTCGTACTGCACGGTGTAGCCATTTTGCAGCGGAACAATTTTACCGACGACCAGCCAATCGACATTCAGCGCGCGCCAATCGCGGTACACCACTTCGCCAGCTTCGTGTGGCGTGCCGAGCATATTGCCGGGCGCAAGCGGTGCGAATTGCCCGCTGCGTTTCAAGTCAGCAGATACGATCGATGCAATATCTTCCGGCAGCGCCGGCCCATTCCAGCCGAGCGGCACGACGGCAATCGAGATCGGTTTATCGGCGCCCTTCTGAATCTGAATAGTCAGCTGCGCCCAACTCAATGTGGGTACGAGCAAGCAAACCAATAGCAACAGACGTTTCATCAAACCTCCGAAAAACCTTTATTGACGTAAATCCGTCGGGTTGAAATTCAACATCAAACGGCGAAATTGCTGATCGAACAATTGCGGTGGCTTTATATCGCGCAGATAAGGAAATTTACTCACACGCCGCACCGCATTTACCGCCGATTGATCGAATGCATCGTTACCGCTGCTTTTAACCACCGAGACATTCACAACCTCACCGGTCGGAATCAGTTGAATCAATAACGTTACCTGCATTCCCAGGCGCGCGTTCGGCGGACGGCTCCAGCTATTTTCGATATCGCGCGTGATCATGCCGACGTAGCTGGCGACCGCTTCCTGATCGCGCTCTGCCGCAATGGCACTGTCTTCGGCTGCCATCGCTTTTGCGAGCTCAGCCCGCTCCTGTTGTTCGCGTTGCTTGCGCGCCTGCTCCTCGGCCTGTTTCTTGCGTTCGGCTTCCTGCTCTTCTTTACGCTTGCGCTCAGTTTCCTGCTTCTGCTGCTCCGCTTTTTTCGCGGCTTCAGCCTTTTCTTTTTCGAGTTGCTTTTGCTTCTCGAGATCGGGTTTCGGCTTTTCCGGCTGCACGGGTTTGATGGGTTCCGGCTTCTTGAGTTCCGGCGCCGGCTTCGGCGGCTCGGGTTTAGGCTGTGGCTTAGGTTCGGGTTTGGGCTCCGGCTTGGGTTCCGGTTTAGGTTCAGCTATCGGTTGCGGCGGCGCTTCGACCGGTTTCGGTTTGGCGCGCATCGCCGGCATCTGCTCCATGCTGATCAATTTCGCCTGTATCACTTTGGGCTGCGGCGGCAATGGCTTTGGCTCGGAGTGGAACGCAAAACTGAAAACGAGCAGAAAAATAACCGCCGCGTGTAACGCGAGCGTAATGGTCAGCGGCAATGCAACGGGTTTGGACATTCTTACGCCCGCGCAATCACAGCTTTTTTGTCGGCTGATCGTCGGTGACCAGACCCACCGATTCAGCGCCAGCTGTTTGCAGTGCGGCCATCAGTTCAACCACATCGCCATATGGCACCTTGCGGTCGCCCCATACGAATACTTTCGTCTCGGGCTTCGCACGCAGCACTTTACCGACGCGCTCGGCAATATCGTCGAGCGAAGTTGCGGCTTGCGCCTGCTCTTGTGTGCCGAGATCGACGTAATAGGAGCCATCAGGCTTGATCGAAACAATCAGCGGTTTATCGTCTTGCGGCGGCACCGGCTGCGCTTTCGCATGCGGTAACTCGACCTGCACCCCCTGCATGATCATCGGCGCAGTCACCATGAAAATAATCAGCAGTACCAGCATCACGTCGATGTAGGGAACGACGTTGATTTCGGCCATTGCACCGTAACGTTTTTTTCCGCGCGCCATTATTCGGGTGCTCCTGGATCAGCCGCGCTTGGCATGAGCCTGACGGTGCAGAATGCTGGAGAATTCTTCGGCGAACATATCGTATTTGTTATCGAAGTAATCAGCCCATGCAGCGAAGCGGTTATACGCAATCACCGCTGGAATCGCCGCGAATAAACCCATCGCGGTAGCAATCAACGCTTCCGAAATGCCCGGCGCAACGGTCTGTAGTGTTGCCTGCTGAACATTCGCCAAACCTTGGAATGAAGTCATAATCCCCCATACGGTGCCGAACAAACCGACGTACGGACTGGTCGAGCCAACCGTTGCAAGGAACGGCAAATGCTCAGCCATTTTTTCCTGCTCGCGCGACATGGCTACGCGCATCGCGCGCTGCGTGCCTTCCATTACTGCATCCGGATCGTCGGCGACCGATTGCCGCAATCTGGAAAATTCTTTAAAGCCCGCACGAAAGATACTTTCGGTACCGACGATATGGCCACTTTCGACTTTGCTATTGCCTTGACGGAACAATTGGCTCAAGTCGATGCCGGACCAAAACTCCTGCTCGAACGATTCCATTTCGTGCCGCGCTGCACGGAAATAAAGCGCACGCTGGACAATGAAAAACCACGACACCACTGAGGCCAGCAATAGCGTCAGCATCACCAACTGCACTGTCAGGCTGGCATTCGCAATCAGATGAAATACGGAAACTTCAGGATTC
Organism: uncultured Spongiibacteraceae bacterium; assembly: GCA_965653955.1. Taxonomy (GTDB): domain Bacteria; phylum Pseudomonadota; class Gammaproteobacteria; order Pseudomonadales; family CAMLJR01; genus CAMLJR01. The sequence continues at coordinate 2,808 of CBFHCK010000096.1, read as the reverse complement.
ACCCGCGTACTCTCCTCATATCAATTCAAGGGTCGTATTAATCGAACCGGTCAATCGGCTGCATCCAAGGCAATTAATAGCTCTTCTGGAATGCGCTTTGGTTTTAGCGTTTGTCGATCCACACAAACGATATCGACCTGACCGCCGCATAGTTCATCGGCGCCGCGCAGTATACGCTGTTCGAATATCAGTTGCGCCGAACGATGTTCGACTATGCGTGCCGTGGTAATCAACTCGTCATCGAGCATCGCCGGACGATGATATTGCACATTCACCCCATGCACGACGAACATCAAATTACTGCTGAAAATGGCCGCCTTACCGAAGCCGTGCGCACGCATGAATTCGGTACGGGCGCGCTCCATGTACTTCAGATAATTCACGTAGAACACGATACCGCCGGCATCGGTGTCCTCAATGTAGACACGCAACGGCCAGCGAAATTCATCCATCACGACTCTTCTCATTCAGAGTCGTCGCCATCGAGCGGTAGCGACGTTTGACCGCGCGCTTCCTCGCGCGAATCGTTGCGCGTGTAATTCAAACCGAAATGCAGATATGCGTTGCGCGTCGCCATTCGTCCTCGCGGCGTGCGCACGATATAGCCTTGCTGAATCAAAAAAGGTTCCAACACATCCTCGATCGTATCGCGCTCTTCACTGATCGCGGCGGCAAGACTGTCGACACCGACGGGACCACCGTCGAACATTTCAATCATCGCCACCAGCAAACGGCGATCGAGATGATCGAAACCGCGTTGATCGACATTGAGCATATTCAATGCGCGATCGGCGATATCCGTCGTGATGGTGCCATCGCCCTTCACTTCCGCGTAATCGCGCACACGTCGCAGCAGGCGATTCGCAATTCGCGGTGTGCCGCGAGCGCGTCGCGCAATTTCGCGCGCGCCATTCGGTTCGATGTTGATACCGAAAATACCGCCAGCACGCTGGACGATATGTGTCAGATCTTCGACGTTATAAAACTCGAGCCGCTGCACAATGCCGAAACGATCGCGCAGCGGCGAGGTCAGCAACCCCGCCCGCGTTGTGGCACCGACCAATGTGAACGGCGGCAAATCCAATTTAATCGAGCGCGCTGCGGGACCTTCGCCGATCATGATATCGAGCTGAAAATCTTCCATCGCCGGGTACAGCACTTCTTCGATTTGCGGATTCAGCCGATGAATTTCATCGATGAACAATACATCGCCGGGTTCGAGATTAGTCATCAGCGCCGCGAGATCGCCCGCGCGTTCAAGCACGGGGCCGGACGTCGTTTTTAGCGACACGCCCATCTCATTCGCGAGAATATTCGCCAGCGTGGTTTTACCGAGACCGGGCGGGCCGAAAATCAACGTGTGATCGAGCGGCTCGCCGCGATTACGTGCGGCACTGACGAATATTTCCATCTGCTCGCGCACGACATGTTGACCGACATATTCGGCCAGCGTCTTCGGGCGCACCGCGCGATCGAGCCCTTCCTCGCGCGGATTCGCCTGCGGAGCGATCAGTCGATCGTGTTCGATCATTTATCGATTACCACGTAAAAGTGCATTAGCTTTTCACAGCATTTTTCAATGCCGCGCGAATCAGCTCTTCGCTGCTGGCGTTATCTTTCTTGACCGCTGCGATCATGCGAGTCGCTTCCTGCGGTTTGTAGCCGAGTGCGATCAGCGCCGATTCCGCTTCGAGCAATTGTTCGTTATCGCCACGCGGTAATTGCGCTGCGCCTTCACCGACGCTGACGCCATCGGCATGCCAATCGTGCAACCGATCGCGCATTTCGATCAGCAGACGCTCGGCGGTTTTTTTACCGACACCCGGCAGCTTCACCAATCCTGCGGCGTTGTTGTCGCGTACACAACGCACGAAATCGGCGACATCCATACCGGATAAAATCGTCAACGCCAATTTCGGTCCGACGCCGTTCACTTTGATCAATGCACGAAACAATGCGCGATCCTGCAAGCCGGCGAACCCAAATAACAGATGCGCATCTTCGCGCACGATCAAATGCGTAAATAATTCGACGTGTTCGCCGAGCGCCGGCAATTGATAAATCGTTGTCATCGGCGCGTGAATTTCATAGCCGACGCCGTTCACGTCGACCAATAATTCGGGCGCTTGTTTTTCGAGTAATTTTCCGCGGATTCTGCCGATCATTGTGTCCACTGCTTAACGAGGTTTCGCTGCGGCATTCATTTTCTTGAGACACGCAGCAAGTACATCCCTGTCGCTGACGGTCTCAAGAAAACGAATTCCACAGCTCTTCGATGTTCGGTGCAATTATCCCAAACGGCCACGCCGCATACGACCGAGCCCCTGCCCGTTCACTGCCATACCAAGCACACCTTGGCGAGTGTTCGCGTGACACAGCGCTGCAGCGAGAGCATCGGCCGCATCTTCCTGCGGCGACGCAGGCAATTTCAGCAATGTTTTGACCATGTGCTGTACCTGCTCTTTATTAGCCGCACCGGTACCGACCACCGCCTGCTTGATTTGGCGCGCGGTATATTCGGCCACGATTAAATCATGGCGAACGCACGCGACAATCGCCGCGCCGCGCGCCTGCCCCAATTTCAAAGCAGAGCCCGCGCTTTTCGCCATAAACACTTCCTCGACGGCGACCTCATGCGGGCCGTGGCTATCGATGATTTCGGAAATGTTGTCGAAAATAATTTTAAGACGATCGGCGAGGGCGATGACCGGCAATCGAATCACACCGCTGGCGACGTATGTATGACGGCTGCCCTGCACGCTGATGATGCCGAAGCCGGTTTTGCGCGAGCCGGGGTCAATGCCGAGA
>CBFHCK010000095.1:0-8299 GCA_965653955.1 uncultured Spongiibacteraceae bacterium | reverse complement strand
GGTTCCGAAGCGCGCTCAGCACGACATGTTGAAGGCACGAGTCGAGTATGCGACCGACTCACAGGCAGGTGCGCACGTCGACTTCGCGCAGCGCTTCGGCGATGAGCGGCAATTCGGGGTTCGGGCGAACGTCGGTTATCACGACGGCGACACCGCCATCGACCATCAATCGCGCAGAGGTTCTTTGGGTGCGGTGGCGCTCGATTATCGCGGCGCTCGGCTGCAAGCGTCGCTCGATGTGATCGATCAAAAAGAAGACACGACAGCCCCGTCCAGGCGGCCATCGATTAGCGCCGGTCTCGACGTGCCAAGGGCACCGGACAATGAAAACAACATTACCCAACGCTGGGAGTGGTACGAAAGCTCGGAACAGTCCGTGCTGCTGCGTGCCGAGTATGAGTTGAGCGAAGGCTGGTCGGTGTTTGGCGGATTTGGTTTGGCCGATACGGAGGTCGATCGTCTGTTCAATACGCCGTCGATTGTGAATGCGGCAGGGGATACGCGGGTTACGCCTAGCCGTGCCATTTTCGATGTGGAGCGCGAATCGGCGGAAGCGGGCGCGCGCGGAAGTTTTGCCACGGGTTCGGTGAGCCATCAGGTGACGGTCCAATGGAGCAGATATGAAGATCATTTGGCGCAGGCGACGGTCGCTGGGCAGCTCTACACATCGAACCTCTATCAACCGATAGAACGTCCTGCACAGCATGTGGCCGCGTCATCGTTCGTACCGACCCGCTCCGAAACCCGTCTGAACGGCATGGCGTTTTCGGACACGCTGGGATTCTTCGATGAAAGATTGCAGCTGATGCTGGGTGCTCGTAACCAACGGGTGCAGGCGGAAAACTTCGCCGCCAGTGGTGCCAAGACCCCGCCTGATTATGACGAGAGCGCGGTGACACCGATGATCGGCGTAGTTATCAAGCCTTGGGAGCGCGTTCAGTTCTACGCAAACTATATCGAAGGCCTCAGTAAAGGCGACACTGCGCCCACCACGGCCTATAACGCGGGTGAAACGCTTTCCCCTTATAAGGCTAAACAGAAGGAGGTGGGTCTCAAGGTCGATCAGGGGCAATTGACGACAACCTTGAGCTTGTTCGAAATCGTCAAACCCAGCAGCCTGCTGGTGAACAATTGGCTGACCGATGGTGGAGAGCAGCGCAACCGCGGAGTTGAGTTGAGCGCCTATGGCTTAGTGGCAAAACGCTTCCGGCTATTCGGCGGCGTGACCTGGATTGATGCGCAGCTAACCGACACCCACAGTGCGCTCACGAAGGGCAATAGAGCGGTCGGAGTTCCGGAATGGCAGGCAACGTTCAATGCTGAATGGGATGTACCGGGACTCACGGGTTTCACGCTCAACGGCGGTTTGCGGTATAGCGGCAAGCAGTACGCCAATCAGGCGAATACTCAGCAGCTGCCATCATGGACCACGATTGATCTGGGTGCGCGTTATGTCACGACGTTTGGAGATACGCCAGTTACATGGCGTGCGGCGTTACAAAATGCCACCGACAAGGATTACTGGGCAGGGTCATCGACGTGGGGAACGCTCATCGTCGGAGCCCCCCGAACTTTCATGCTCTCGGCCACAGCTGACTTCTTCTGAGACGCAAAAGGTAGGCAGTCGCAGAGGTGAGGGGGGAAATGGTAGCAAGGGAGGGACTCGAACCCTCGACCCCAGCATTATGAGTGCTGTGCTCTAACCAGCTGAGCTACCTTGCCAAGGTATGAGTAGTAAAACAGATGGGTAAAAACGAGGCGCGCATTGTCCCGATTGAACTGCGCACTGTCAAGCAAACGCTGCTTAAGTCGGCATCTGCGGTCGGCGGCGCGCGATGGCCGCGATGCCTGAACCAATCACCAACACCACTGCGCCAAACCCACTCAACCAATCCAGCGGGCTCGCCTCGATGTGACCGGGCGCGAGCAACGCGGCGATTGCGGTGAACAGCAGCGCAAATAACGGGGTGGTGGTCAGCATCGCGCTGACTCGGGCTGCGTCCCAATGTTTCATCGCGGCGGCAAGCGTGACATAGGCGAGGCCTGACGATAACGACGCCCATGCGAGCATCGCGATGCCGAGGCCATCCAGTTTCGCGAATCCACTAAATTCGACGGCTGGCAAATACGCCAGCGAACCGGCGACATAAATCACCAGCAGACTTTGCTGCGCGTTAGCCGAACGGCCCAGCTTTTTTTGTGCGAGTCCGAACGCGCTCCAGACGGCGGACGCGCCGACAATCCACAGCAGCCCGAGCGAATACGCGTCCAGCCCCAGGTGCGACAGCGGCTGGTGGAAAAAAAGACCCAATCCGATGATCGCTGCGGCGAGACCGATCCATTGCAGCGGACTGAATGGCTCTTTGAATAACACCACGCCGCCGATCAGCAGCAGTAAGGGGCCGAGCTGCCCGACCAATTGCGCGGCATCGGCCGGCACGTGTTGCAGGCCCAGCATGAACAGCAGGTAATTGCCGAGCAGACCGATTATCGCAATCGCCAGCATCAGCCAATTGGAGCGATGAAAGAGCGGGCGCCACGCAACGTCGCGACGCTTGAATAAAAAGTACGCGCCGACTGCCAGCGCGGGAACGATGACGCGACACCATACCAGCGTGCCCGATCCGAGCGTCGGCTGTAATGCCTTCAGGAAAATCGGTACCAAGCCCCATTGAGCGGAGGTGAGCAGCGAAAACAAAAGACCTGCTTGCCAGTGAGAGCGCGCGGCGTGCATCGAATGTCCGGGGAAATAAAGTGGGGGCACACGAATTATAGTGTGCGCCCCTTAAGCGTCTGTAGTCTGGATCGATTAGGAACCTTTTAAAAACTACCGCGCCGCAGCGCATAAATAGACGCTGAGGATTAAAGAGTAATACCTTCAGCCTGTAACGCTTTTTGCACAGCGGGCCGAGCAGCGATACGTTCGTGATACGCCTTCAGCACAGGCCATTGGCCAAGATCGATATTCATGAATTTGCACCAGTTCATCGTCGTGAACAGATATGCATCGGCGACGGTGAACGTATCGCCCAGCAAATAATCGCGACCTTCCAATTGCGTGGCGACAAACCCGAAGCGCGCGATCAACGCGTTAATCAGCGCCGGCTTCCATTCGTCCGCAGTGGTCGGTACGAACAGCGGCGTAAATCCTTTATGAATTTCGCTGGAAATGTAATTCAACCATTCCTGCAAACGATAGCGCTCGAATGTGCCGGCTGCGGGCGCGAGTTTTTTATGTGGCACCAGATCGGCAATGTATTGCACGATCGCCGGCCCTTCGGTCAGCGTTTCGCCGTTGTCGAGTTGCAGCGTCGGTACTTGGCCTTTCGAATTGATGCGGGCGAAATCGGCGCCGCTCGCAGTTTTCTTTGCGCGCAGATCGACTTTTTCGGCATCGAAAGTTAATCCCGCTTCATGCAGAACGATATGCGGCGATAGTGAACAGGCGATCGGACTGTAATAGAGTTTCATAGCAATCTCCTTATGACGGGGGCGTTAGCGTAAAACAAGTTACTGGTGTCAGAAACAAGCATCGGTATAAAGTTCAGCGCGGCATCGAGTTGTCGTAACCCGCTACATCCATCGCAACAGCACAAACGGAGAGTCAATCATGGTGACGTATTTATATTGGATAGCGGTGGTTGTGATCGCTGTCGCAGCGTTTTGGGGTATCGGAGTCGGCGGCGGTAAATGGCTGTCCGCTATGGTGATGGCAGGAATAATCCTTTTAATCGGTACCATCGCTTATTATTTTTATTTCCAGCAAATCTTCGTCAAACGCTGGGGCGGTGTCATGCATATCAGCGTGCCCGATGGCCAGCATCACATGGGTGTTACCTGGAAGGATGATAATTTGTGGATCGAGAATTACGATCCCGCGAATAATACCTGCGAGTTTCGTGAATACTCGCGCGGCGATTTGCTTGAGGGTCGCGTGATTATTAAAAATTGTAATCCGCTGAAGCGGCCCTAGATTGTTTGGAGCGGCAAAATCGAGACATAAAAAAGCGGCGTCATCGCGCCGCTTATTCAAAGCGTTAGATTAATCGCCGAGCGTTTACTCAAACATTAAATCGGAAGTGCATGACATCGCCGTCCTGCACGATGTAGTCCTTGCCTTCGAGCCGCCATTTGCCGGCATCCTTCGCGCCCTGTTCGCCCTGATATTTGATGAAATCGTCGTAGGCGATGACTTCGGCGCGAATAAAACCTTTTTCGAAGTCGGTGTGAATCACGGCGGCGGATTGCGGTGCGGTCGCGCCGATGCGAATGGTCCATGCACGCACTTCTTTCACGCCGGCGGTGAAATATGTTTGCAGGCCAAGCAGACCGTAACCTGCGCGAATGACTCGATCGAGGCCGGGTTCGGTCATGCCGAGTGCGGCGAGGAATTCTTCTTTCTCATCGTCTTCAAGTTCGGCGATTTCGGCTTCGAGCTTATTGCAGATCGGCACCACGACGGCGCGTTCTGCCTCCGCAATTTTTCTTACGGTATCGAGATGCGGATTGTTTTCGAAACCATCTTCGGCGACGTTGGCGATGTACATCGTCGGTTTGGTGGTCAGCAGATTCAGCGGTTTTAACACCGCGAGTTCGGCATCGCTCAATTGCAGCGAGCGCACCGGCTGACCTTCGCTCAAGTGCGGCTGGATTTTATCGAGCACCGCTTTGAGCGCGATCGAATCCTTGTCGCCGCCTTTCGCGAGTTTGGTTGCTTTCAGCAATTGCTTATCGACGCTATCGAGATCGGCGAGCGCAAGTTCCATGTTGATGATTTCGATGTCGTTCGCCGGATTCACCGCGTTCGCGACATGGATGACGTTATCGTCCTCGAAACAGCGAACGACGTGCGCGATGGCGTCGGTTTCGCGAATATTGGCGAGGAATTTATTGCCGAGGCCTTCACCTTTCGATGCGCCCGCAACGATGCCCGCGATATCGATAAACTCCATCGAGGTCGGGACCACGCGCTCGGGATTGACGATTTGCGCGAGTTCGTCGAGGCGCGGATCGGGCATCGGCACTACACCGGAATTCGGTTCGATCGTGCAGAACGGAAAGTTTTCCGCCGCGATACCGGCTTTGGTCAGCGCGTTGAACAGAGTCGATTTGCCGACGTTGGGTAAGCCGACGATGCCGCAGTTAAAGCCCATGTTGTCCTCGATGTGAACGTCAGTTCTCTAGTTTGAATGCATGAAGTTGATTCATCGCGCGCGACCATTGGCCGCTGGCTGCGAGCGGCAACGCATCTAACGATGCAGCTATGGCGCGATCGATGGCGATGCGCTCGTCGGACATCGGTTTGCCGAGCACATACCCGGTCACTTTGTCCGCGCTGCCGGGATGGCCGATGCCAATGCGCAAGCGATGAAAATTATTCTGACCACCAAATTTATTGATGATGTCGCGCAGACCGTTATGGCCGCCGTGACCGCCGCCCTGCTTTAGTTTTGCCAGCCCGGGCGGAATATCGAGTTCGTCGTGCGCCACCAGAATCGCATCGAGCGGAATCTTGAAAAATGTCGCCAGCGCGAGCAGCGCCTGGCCCGACAGATTCATGAATGTGGTGGGGATCAATAGCTTGATGTCTTGGCCGGCGATGTTAATGCGACCGGTTAAACCATGGAATTTGCTTTCGTTTTGCAGATGGCAGCGCTGCTGTTGCGCAAGTTCGGCCACGAACCACGCACCGGCATTGTGGCGCGTTTCTTCGTATTCGCGACCGGGGTTGCCCAGCCCGACGATCAACTGAATAGATCTCACAATCAGCACCCTCCATTAACAAAAACGCCGCGCTACCGGGTGAAACGGTAGCGCGGCGATTCGGTGAAGAAGGATTACTTGCCTTCTTCGGTAGCCTCTTCGCCTGCATCGCCAGCAGCAGCGCCGCGCGGCAGATGTACGCTCGCTACCGGTTGGTCGTGCTCGGCGCCATGCGACAACTCGACGCTTTCAACACCCGCCGGCAGTTTCAGGTCGGAAATGTGCACGATGTCGCCGACGTGAAGGTCGGTGGTATCGACTTCGATGAACTCCGGCAGGTTCTGCGGTAAGCAGCGTACTTCGATTTCGGAAATCGAGTGGTTGATCGAGCCGCCTTCAAGACGTACGCCGACGCATTTTTCCTGGTTCAGGAAGTGCAGCGGAACGCGCATCGTGATCGTATGCGTAGCGTCAACACGTTGGAAATCCGCGTGCAGCAGCACGGTTTTCGACGGGTGACGTTGCAGATCTTTCAGTACGACTTGTTCCGTGGTGCCATCGACGTCGAGCGTGATGATGTGCGAGTAAAACGCTTCGTCTTCAAGCGCTTTGATCAGATCCTTTTGCGGGACGCTGATCGTCTGCGGCGCTTTGGTGCCACCGTAAATGATGGCCGGGACTTCGGCTGCCAGACGACGCAGGCGGCGGCTCGCACCTTTCCCTGCATCGGTTCTGGCTTTCGCTGCCAGCGTAAAGTTAGTTGCCATGGTGTTGCTCCTTTCGTTCGTGAGAACGGTTGCTGTTCGTAAGAACAGTTAAGTAAACGCCGTAGCGGTTGCGACCGCCGCCACGACGGGGTTGGCCTTTCTTCCCCCTTAATAGGGGAAGGGGAAGGCGGGGTTTAACGGAACATCGCGCTGATCGATTCTTCGTTGCTGACGCGCCGCATCGCTTCGGCCAGCATATTGGCGATGGTCAATACGCGAATCCGCGAACATTTGCTGGCCGCGTCGCTGAGCGGAATCGTGTCAGTGACGATCAGTTCGTCCAGATGCGACTCTTCGATGTTCGCGATGGCTTTGCCGGAAAGCACCGGATGCGTGCAATACGCGACGACTTTTTTCGCGCCGTGTTCTTTCAATGCCTGCGCCGCCTTACACAATGTGCCGGCGGTATCGACCATGTCGTCGACCAGAATGCAGGTGCGATCTTTGACTTCGCCGATGATGTGCATGACCTGCGCGACGTTCGCTGCAGGACGGCGCTTGTCGATAATCGCGAGATCGGCGTCATCGAGTTGTTTGGCCACTGCGCGTGCGCGGACAACGCCACCGATATCCGGCGATACCACCATCAGATTTTCGTAGCGTTGACGCTCGATATCGTCGAGCAGTACCGGCGAGCCGTACACGTTATCGACCGGTACATCGAAAAAGCCCTGAATCTGTTCGGCGTGCAGATCGACGGTCAATACGCGATCGACACCGACGCCGGTAATCATGTCAGCGGCAACGCGCGCGCTGATCGGCACCCGCGCCGAACGCACGCGGCGATCCTGACGCGAATAACCAAAGTAGGGAACAACAGCGGTGATACGGCCGGCCGAGCTGCGACGCAGCGCATCGACCATGAACACCAACTCCATCAGATTGTCGTTGGTCGGCGCACAGGTCGATTGCAGTACGAAAATATCCGCACCGCGGACGTTCTCGTTGATCTCTACCAGGATCTCGCCATCGGAAAAGCGGCTGACCGTCGCATCGCCGAGCGGAATATGTAGGCGTTGGGTGACTTTTTGCGCCAGCTCCGGGTTGGCATTGCCGGTAAAAACCATCATTCGGGACACGGTGCTTTCCTGTGGTTTAGAGCCTGTGAGGTCGTTATCGAGGTCTGCGTCGGCGAAGGCTTTGATGTGCGCGCTTCCGGAGTTCCCGCCCGGCTTATGCGATGAGCGGGCGGAGGAAAATGGCAGGGGTAGATGGATTCGAACCACCGAGTGGCGGGATCAAAACCCGCTGCCTTACCGCTTGGCGATACCCCTGTAATAAAACGTCATGCTGCCGTCAGACCGAGTGCCGCATGGACTGGCGACACATTCACGCCCGTTGCAACAAACCCACGATAGTTGGCTGGGATTTGCGTCAGTACTGACTGTGCAGCGGCGCGATCGGCGAAGGCGGCGAACACACAGGCACCAGTGCCTGTCATTCGCGCGGGACCGAACTGGCTGAGCCAGTCGAGGGCAAAAGCCACTTCCGGATAGAGCGATCGGACAATTGGTTCGCAGTCGTTATGACCTGTCAGACCGTCTCGGTGCTCTAGTTGCCGGGGGTCCCCCCGCAGAAAGGCGGCTATTGTGATGGGGCTCGAATTGCGTGTCAACGCCGGCTGCGAAAAAATTTCAGCGGTCGAAACCGCGCACGGAGGCACCAAAATCAGGTAGTTACGCGCGGGCAGATCGAGCGGTTGCAGATGCTCGCCGACCCCTTCAGCCCATGCCGTGCGACCGCGCACGAACACCGGCACATCGGCGCCAAGGCGCAGTCCAAGCGCTGCGAGTTCGTCGAGCGGCAATCGCAAATCCCATAAATGATTG
>CBFHCK010000094.1:0-8320 GCA_965653955.1 uncultured Spongiibacteraceae bacterium | reverse complement strand
CTCGGTCAATCCGCACACGTCTTTGTAAAACGTCGCGGATTTTTCCAAATCGTTAACCAACAACTTGGTGAAGCCAAAATGATTCATTGCTTTTTCCTTTTGGAATTAATGGATTAAAAAATACCTGTAGAGAAACTCATTACCACTGCATCGTTACCGGCACGTTCAGCGCACGCAATTCGTCGGATGCACTCTCCCACTGTTCATCGAAGCCGATCGATACCGAGCTATAGCCGAGCAACTGCCGCAACGTCACCGACGAATCCTTCAGCGCGGCGGGATCGAGCACGAGCGGGAAATTAATCATCGGCCGGCACCATGGCGGGCAGTAGCCGACGATGACGCCGGCGCGCTCTTTGTCGGCGGAAACATTGGCACCGGTGCCGTGCAGCACCATGTCGGTGTAAATAATCAGCGAGCCGCGCGGCGCTTCAGCGGCAACCGATTCATAAAAACTCTGGCCGGTCATATCGATAGCGTGGCCCCATTTATGACTGCCCGGCACCATCCGCGTGGCGCCGTTCTCGGCGGTGAAATCGTCGAGGCACCAAATAAAGCGCGACTGCAACGCGCCATCGATGAACGGCTGTGCGACACCGCGGTCGCGATGAATGAATTGCTGTGCGCTGCCGGGTCGCGTGATATTCGCGCCGTACGAATGCACGAGATAGGATTCGTCGAACAATTGTGGACCGAGAATATGGCGGGTCATTTCGAGCGCAACAGGATGTTCAAGAAGATCGCGCAGCCATTTGTGCCGATTCGGCAAGCGACTTAGACGGCGATTCTTGGCGTCGGGATCAGTGTAAAAACGGCGCACGGTATTTTCATCCAGCGCCTCTTCGCGGCGAATTTCGCTGTCGACGATGTCGCGCACTTCACGCGACTCAGCATCGGTCAGCACGCCTTCGAGAATCGCGAAGCCGGCGCGGTCGAGATCGGCCTTGACCTGTTCCAGGCTGCGCGTCGGTTGCGGCAACTCGATCGAAGTATCGACCGGTATCACCTTGGCGGGTTTCGGAGTCGTGTTCTGCTCTTGCTGTTTCGCATTACCGGTAGCCATACAACCTCACGAACGCTGAATTATCGGGTTATCAGTTAAAGCGGATGCGTAGCGTCACCCATTTCCTTAGCACTAAGCAATACGTAAGGTTATGTATTAACGAATCTTAAGCTGGCGACCGTGGCGATGCATTCTGTAGAGTTAGGGTGCAGAAGCCAGCCGATGAATGAATAGCGGGAGAAAACGATGGCGTTACTCAAGCGTGTTAAATCGCATGAAAAAGATCTGGGCGGAGGCTTCGTCGTGCGTCGCTTGTTGCCGGCAGCAATACAGCGTTCTGTTGGCCCGTTTATTTTCTTCGATCACATGGGGCCGGTCATTCGAAAACCGACCGACAATTTCGACGTGCGTCCGCATCCGCATATCGGTCTCGCCACGGTCACGTATTTATTCGAAGGCGCGATGATGCATCGCGATAGTTTGGGCAGTGAACAGCGTATCGAGCCGGGCGCAATCAACTGGATGACGGCTGGCCGTGGCATCGTGCATTCGGAGCGCGGCCCGGACGATTTGCGCAATACGCCGTATCGCATTCACGGTTTGCAATTGTGGACGGCACTGCCGCTCGCCGATGAAGAATGCGAGCCCGCGTTTACGCACACGCCGGCGAGTGCGATTCCGCAATTCCACGGCGAGGGTTTCCACGCCCGCGTATTGATTGGCAGCGCATATGGCTTCACATCGCCGGTAAAAACATTTGTCGAAACGTTGTATCTCGATATCGATGCGAAAGCCGGCGCGATAATTAATTTACCTGCCGCGCCCGAGCGCGCTCTGTACTGCATCGAGGGCGATTTAGCGCTGAACGGAGAAGCGGTACAGCCGCTGCAATTTATCGTGCTCGATGATGATATGACGCATGTCGACGCGCAGACTAACGCTCGCTTCGTTATTGTCGGTGGCGCGCCGCTTGATGCTTACCGTCACATGTATTGGAATTTCGCCTCGTCGCGCCCCGAACGCATCGAGCAGGCAAAACGCGATTGGCATAACCAGAATTTCACACCCGTGCCCGGCGAAACCGAATTCATTCCATTGCCCGAAGATCAACCCAGGCCAATTGCATGACACCGGAATACTGGCAAGACGCGTGCGCGCATTTATCGAAGCGCTGCCGCGTAATGAAACAATTAATTACCGCATATCCCGAGGCGAGTTTGCGCACGCGCGGCAATCCATTCCAAACATTGGCGCGCGCGATCGTCGGTCAGCAAATTTCGGTTAAGGCGGCGCAATCGGTATGGAATAAAACCGAACTTGCAGTGGGAAAAATGACGCCGGAAAACCTTATCGCCGCGACGGACGAACAATTGCGCGCGGCGGGATTATCGCGCCAGAAAATTCTTTATTTGCGCGATCTCGCTGCACATTTCGCCAGTGGCCAAATCAAGCCGCGTCGTTGGCACAGCATGGATGACGCAGCGGTGATCGCCGAATTGATCGAAGTGAAAGGCATTGGGCGTTGGACTGCCGAAATGTTTTTGATTTTTTACTTAATGCGGCCGAACGTGTGGCCAATCGACGATATCGGCTTGATTCGTGCGGTCGAAAAACATTATTACGCCGGCGAGCGCATCACCAAGCAGCAAGTCACATCGCATCTCGAACAATTCGCACCGTATGCCACCGTGGCGACGTGGTATTTGTGGCGCTCGCTCGATCCGATCCCGGTTGAATACTGAAAGGCGTTGAGGGAAGGTATGTCTGAAAACAATCAAGAGATCCTTGCGGTACTGAAGGAAATGCGCGACGGTCAGCGCGAGATAATTGCGCATCTAAATGCCCAGCGGGCGCTGGCCGAGGAGCAATTGCAAAAATCGCAACAACGCGTCGAAGAATCAGTCGGCCTGCAACGCGAAGCATTGCGGCGGCAGCGCACCATCACTACGGTGGCGTTACCGGCCATCGGATTATGTCTGGCGGCGATTGCGTTTCTGATTTTTCGGTATTTTTAATGAGTGCGTTGTTTATTCCAGCGCGAAACCAATTGCGGTACGCCGAGGGAAGCTTTTTCCTTTAGCCAGATAAAATCGTTACGAGGCGGTGCAGTCAAATCGAGCGTGACAATGTATTTCTCCGCATCGTCGCGCACGAATTGCAATAACGACGCCGCCGGATAAACGGCGAGGGATGTGCCGACGACAATAAAGATATCCGCGCGCATCGTTAACTCAATCGCGCGCTCCATCATCGGCACCGCTTCGCCGAACCACACCACATGTGGCCGCAATTGGCTGCCGAGTTCGCATAAATCGCCGATGCAGATATCTTCACCCTGCGTATTGTAGAGGCGATGCTCGTCGATCGAACTGCGCGATTTCATAATTTCGCCATGCAAATGCAGCACGTCATTCGAACCCGCGCGCTCATGAAGATCATCGATATTTTGCGTAACGATTTGCACATTCGCGTTGGCTTGCAGTTCCGCGAGAACACGATGCGCCGCATTCGGCTGCGCGGCCAGCACACCTCGCCGGCGCTCGTTATAAAAACGCAACACCAGCTCGGGATCGCGCCGCCACGCTTCGGGCGTAGCGACATCCTCAATGCGATGCTCTTCCCACAAACCATCCGCTGCGCGAAATGTTTTTAAGCCGCTTTCGGCGCTGATACCAGCGCCGGTGAAGACAACGATGTTTTTCATGGTGTGTTGATAACGTTCGCGATTACGTTTCGGCTGACGCCGTAACTTCCGACATGCGCGGCGCGCGGTGATCGCGCGCCAGCAAGGTATAAAACACCGGTAATACGAACAGCGTGAATAACGTTCCGATCGACATGCCGCAAACGATGACGAGACCGATGTTGAAACGCGCATCGGCGCCGGCACCGCTGGCGAGCAGTAGCGGTACCAGGCCCACCACCATCGCAGCCGTCGTCATCAGAATCGGACGCAAACGAACCTGCGCCGCTTTGACGATGGCCGCTGCTTTATCAAGCTGCTGTTCGACCTGCATCTTGTTCGCGAAATCGACCATCAGAATGCCGTGTTTACTGATCAGGCCGATCAGCGTCACTAATCCGATTTGCGTGTAGATATTCAGCGTGACGAAGCCGAGGAAAATCGGCAGTAACGCACCGAAGATCGACAGCGGCACCGTGACCAGAATAATCAGCGGATCGCGCAAGCTATCAAACTGCGCGGCGAGCACCATGAAAATCACGATCAGCGCGATGCCGAATGTCGTGATCAACCGATTGCCCTCCTGCACGTATTGACGAGAATCGCTGAGCCAATCGTAAGTGAAGCCGCTCGGCAGAATTTCTTTCGCTTTCGCATCGAGAAATTTCACCGCATCGCCCATCGTTACGCCCGGTGCCGGCATCGCCTGCAATGTCGCCGAATTCAACTGCGCGAATTGCGTCAGCGCATTCGGCGCAATCGTGTTTTCGATATGCACGATCGTCGACAGCGGAATCTGTTCGCCGCTCGCCGTCGGCACATGGAATTGCCCAAGGTTTTCCGCATTGAAACGATACGAGCGCGGTACCTGCAGAATCACATCGTACGCGCGGCCTTCCAGGTTG
Organism: uncultured Spongiibacteraceae bacterium; assembly: GCA_965653955.1. Taxonomy (GTDB): domain Bacteria; phylum Pseudomonadota; class Gammaproteobacteria; order Pseudomonadales; family CAMLJR01; genus CAMLJR01. The sequence continues at coordinate 3,729 of CBFHCK010000094.1, read as the reverse complement.
AAGCGGTTGATGTAATTGCCGCCGACCAGCAGCGTCAACGTGTTACCGATCTGCTCCATGTCGATGCCTAACGCATTCGCTTTGGCGCGATCGATCACGACGCGCGTGGTCGGGTTGTTGAACGCCAGATCGCTATCCACGACGACGAACATGCCGCTTTCGCGCGCTGTCGCTTTCATCTTTTCCATCGCATCGAAGACTTCGGGATACGCCGCCGCGCTGTTGATGACCATCTGCACGGGTAAACCGCCGGTTGAGCCAGGCAACGCCGGCAGCATGAATGCGAATACCGTCTGCCCTTCGATGCGGTCGAACCCTGCCTGCAATTCCGGCAAGACTTCCTGAGCGCTGCGTTTGCGTTCGTTCCACGGGCTGAAGATCGCGCCACCGAATGCATTGCTGATGCCCTCGGAGCCGACGATACCAAACGTCATCGTCGTTTCGGGCAGCTTATGCATAACCTCGGTCACCTCATGCATGTACGCACTGGTGTAATCGAGATTGGCGGATTGCGGGCTTTTCACGCTGATCAGAATCGTGCCTTTGTCCTCGGGCGGGGCCAGCTCGCTGCGCGAACCGGTGTACAAAAACCACAAGCTGATTACGACGGCGCCGGCCAATAACAGCGTGACGGGACGGAACTGCAACGAGTGTTCGAGCCGCTTGGCGTAGTTGTGTGCGAGCCGTGAAAATGCGGAATCGACACGGCGCGCGAACGGGCTGTTCAGCGATTCGCGTTTGAGCAGCAGCGAACACATCACCGGCGACAGCGTCAGCGCTATCACGCCGGATACGATCACCGCACCGGCGAGCGACAACGCAAACTCCTTGAACAGCGCACCGGTCAATCCGCCCATGATCCCGATCGGCGTATACACCGCCGCCAGCGTCAGCGTCATTGCGATAACGGGGCCGACAATTTCGCGCGCGCCGATCAATGCCGCCTTGCGCGGCGACAGGCCTTCCTCCATATGCCGATGCACGTTCTCGACAACGACAATCGCGTCGTCGACGACGAGACCAATCGCCATCACCATCGCCAACAGCGTCAGCAGATTGATCGAGAAGCCCATCATGTACATCAGCGCGGCGGTACCGATCAGCGACAGCGGAATCGTCACCACCGGAATCAATACCGAACGGAACGACGCGAGAAACAGGAAGATCAACAACACGACAATGCCGACCGCTTCGAGCAGCGTTTTGGTGACTTCGTCGATGGCGGCCTGCACGAATTTCGCGACATCGAAATCGATCGATACTTTCACCGTCGGCGGTACGTTGCGTTTGATTTCGGGCAGCTTCGCGCGAATATCGCGGACGATTTCGAGCTGGTTACCGCCGGGCGTCGCGTACACGGCGATATAAATAGCGGGCTTGTTGTTCATCAGGCCGGCTTGCTGATAATTCTGCGCACCGATTTCGATGGTGGCGACATCGCCCAGGCGCGTCAGCGTATCGCCATCGGCGCGCACCACCATTTGCTTGAACTCATCGACGTTGGTCAGATCGGTATCCGCGCGAATATTGCTGATAACAAACGCGCCTTTAACCTGCCCCGGTGCGGATTGAAAATTATTGCGGCGGATCGCATCGGCGATTTGATCTGCGGAAATACCGCGCGCCGACATACGCTGCGGATCGAGCCAGATACGCATCGCCAGCGGTTGGCCGCCTGCCATCAGCGCTTGCGCGACACCGGGCACCGCGCTGATCACCGGCTGCACCGCACGCACGATGTAATCGTGCAATTGCGCCAGACTCAATTCCTCGCTCGAAAAACCGACATAAGTAATAGCGGTCGGATCGCCAGTGGTTTTTTCGATGACGGGATCGAATGCCTCGCGCGGCAATTTGTATTTCACCTCGTTCAGCTTGGCCATGATCTCGGTCATCGCCTGATTGGAATCGGCGTTGAGCTTTAAGCGCGCGCTGATCGTAGACGAGCCCGGCATTGACGATGACGTCAGATATTCGATACCCGCCGCGGTAGAAATTGCCTGCGCAATCGGTGTGGTCACAAAACCCTGCATCGTCTCGGCGGTACCGCCGGGATAACTGGTGGTAATCGTGATCGTCGCGTTTTCGGTGAGCGGAAATTCGCGAATCGGCACACTGCGCGCCGCCGCCAATCCGAGCAGCAGAATCAGCGTATTAATCACCAGCGCCAGAATCGGCCGCTGGATAAACAGATCGGTAAATGCTTTCACGGCGGTTTACTCCACGCGGCTTTGCTGCTTGGTGGAATCAAGCGTCGCCTTGCTGACAATTTCCACCGGTGCGCCGTCGAACAATCTCAGCTGACCGGCGGTGACAATGCGATCGCCTGCTTGCAATCCGCTGCGCACAATCACGCGATCGCCGATACGGCCGTCGGTATGCACCAGCGCACGCATCGCGATCCACTGCTCGCCCTTATCTTTTTTCTGCGGTTTCAGCACGTACACCGAATCGCCATGAATACTGAAATTGAGCGCTGTTTCCGGCACGCTCAATACGTTCGGCTCCGGCGGCAATTGCAATGCCGCGCGCGCGAACATACCGGGCGCCAATACATTTTTCGGATTTTCAAGTTGTGCCTGCACGCGCATCGCGCGCGTGTCGGTGCCGATCTGCGGTTCGATCGCGATCACTTTCGCGATGAATTTTTGCTTCGGCAATGCATCGACAGCGAATTCGACGCTCTGCCCGACGCGAACCTGGCCGTGCTGCTGTTCAGGCAAGGTGAAATTCAGATACAGCGTTTTCAGATCGGTCAGCGTCAGCAGCGTTTCGCCGCGCTGCACGTATTGACCGAGGTGAACGCGCTGCACGCCAACCTGCCCGGTAAACGGCGCACGAATTAATTTCTGCGCGATGATCGCCTCGGTGCGCGCGATATCGCCTTCCACTTCGGCAAGAGTTGCCTGCTGCGCATCGAGCTCACTCTGCGAAACCGCGAGTTTCACCAATTGCTGCGAGCGTTCGATATTGATTCGAGCGAGCTTCGCCTGCGCGCGCAACCGCTGCAGATCGCCCTGCTCGGGCGCATCGTTCAATTGCAATAACGGCTGTTTCGCGAGCACGCTGCTGCCCGGCTTGAAATGTATAGCGGTGATACGACCATCGACTTCCGCCGCAAGCTGCACCTGTTGAACCGCCTGCAATGTGCCGATCGCTTCGAGCGAGCGCGGAATTTCGCCGGCCTTTACTTGCTCGGCGGTAACGGGTGATGGCGGCGGCTGATACGCGGCGAACGCCTTACCCATCTGCACTTTTCTGAATACATCGAAACCAAATAAGCCGCCGAATAAAACGATCAGAAATATCCCCATCAACAGCAGGCGTTTTCTCAACTCCGGATTTGACATTGCAGCGAACATCCAACGAATTAATTAATGAAGCTGCGTTATATAAAGTTATGCCTGCCATTGGCAACTTAAATAATTATTAACACGACTTTTTCGATCTCGCCGATTCTTCTCTCGCTCGTCCATGTCGATATCAGTGCCGTATTTCCTGCTCCAAAGGAGTCGTTACATTCACGATCGCCGCAGAATCTTTTCCATCGGCTTTCCTTTTGCCAATTCATCAATCAATTTGTCTAGATAGCGTATTTTTTGCATCAGCGGATCGTCTACTTCTTCTACACGCACACCACACACTAGACCTTTGATTAGCGATCTATTTGGATGAATGGCGGGCGCCTTAGCAAAAAAAGTTTCGAAATCGCTGTGTTGCTCGATTTGC
>CBFHCK010000093.1:0-8325 GCA_965653955.1 uncultured Spongiibacteraceae bacterium | reverse complement strand
TGTCCGATCTCGCGCGACGCTGCGTATTGATCGCACCGCAAATCCGCCTATTAATTTTTGCTTTTTGAAATTATCGATGTTTGATCTTCGGATGTGGAATTTTAAATTTTCCGAGGTGTGATTTTAAATTTCGAGGTTAAGTAAGGAGAACGCCATGAGTTTCAATTTACGCAATCGCTCGCTGTTGACGGTGCAGGATTATTCGCAACGCGAATTTCGTTATTTGCTCGATCTCGCACGCGATCTCAAACGTGCGAAATATGCGCGCACCGAGCAGCGTCATTTGGTGGACAAGGAAATCTGTCTGATTTTCGAAAAGACATCGACGCGCACACGCTGCGCATTTGAGGTGGCGTGTCACGATCAAGGCGCCAATGTGACTTATCTCGATCCGTCCGGCTCGCAGATCGGACACAAGGAATCGTTCAAGGATACGGCGCGCGTGTTGGGTCGCATGTACGACGCCATCGAATATCGCGGCGCCAGTCAAACCGGCGTCGAAACCTTGGCGAAATACGCGGGCGTACCGGTATTCAACGGCCTCACCGACGAATATCACCCGACGCAAATGCTCGCCGATGTGATGACGATGCGCGAACACAGCGACAAACCGATTCAGGACATCAAATACGCATTCTTCGGCGATACGCGCAACAACATGGCGCACTCGCTGATGATCGTCGGCTGCATGATGGGCATGGATGTGCGTATTTGCGGTCCGCGAAAATTATGGCCGGCGGATGACTATGTCGCGATCGCTCGCGGTCTAGAAGAACAATATGGCGGGCGTTTAACGATTACCAATGATCCGAAAGTCGCTGCCGCCGGTGCCGATTTCATTCACACCGACGTATGGGTATCGATGGGCGAACCGAAAGAAGTATGGAAGGAACGCATCGAGCTGTTGATGCCCTATCAGGTCAACACCAGTCTGTTAAAAATGACTGAAAACCCGCACGTGCGTTTTATGCATTGCCTGCCGGCATTCCATGACACCGAAACCACGCTCGGCAAACAGATCGCCGAAACCTACGGCATTCATGACGGTCTCGAAGTCACCGACGAAGTGTTCGAATCCGAACGCAACATAGCCTTCGAGCAAGCCGAGAATCGTTTACACACGATCAAGGCAATTCTTGTCGCCACGCTGGGAGATTAATCGTGCTCATCGTTACTGCACTGGGAGGCAATGCGCTGCTGCGGCGCGGCGAACCGATGAACGCTGATAATCAACGCCGCAATGTCCGTATTGCCGCGGAAGCGCTCGCGCCGATTGCGCTGGAACATCAACTGGTCATCAGCCATGGCAACGGCCCGCAAGTTGGCTTGCTTGCACTGCAAGGCGCCGCTTATACAACGGTGGAAACCTATCCGCTCGATGTGCTCGGTGCCGAAACCGAGGGCATGATCGGTTACATGATCGAGCAGGAACTCGGCAATCTGCTGCCATTCGAGCGGCCGTTCGCGACGCTGTTAACAATGATCGAAGTCGACGGCAACGATCCGGCGTTCAAAGATCCAACCAAATTCATCGGCCCGGTGTACGAGCAGGCCGAAGCGGAGCGATTGGCTCTCGAAAAAAAATGGATATTCAAACCCGATGGCGATAAATGGCGACGTGTCGTTGCATCGCCGGAGCCAAAACGCATTTTTGAAATCAAACCGATTCGCTGGCTACTCGAACGCAACACCATTGTTATCGCTGCCGGCGGCGGTGGCATTCCCACCATGTATGTGCCGAATGCCGAACGCAAACTGGCCGGCGTCGAATGCGTCATCGACAAAGATCTTGCGACCGAATTGCTGGCGCGCGATCTCAATGCCGATTATCTGGTGATGCTTACTGACGCCGACGCAATCTACATGGACTGGGGGAAACCGACACAGCGCGCCATACGCAGTGCCTCACCCAATGCGTTGCGGTCGATGCAATTCGCTGCGGGCTCGATGGGACCTAAAGTCGATGCCGCGTGCCGCTTCGTCGAAGCAACCGGCAAACGCGCGGCGATCGGTGCGCTAGCCGATCTCGGCGATATTCTCGAAGGACGCGCGGGCACTACGATCGGCATGGATAAAACCACTCTGACGTTCGCGTGATGCTTCGATAATAAATGCGGTGGTTTTCGATCGAGCCATAACGCATGGGAGAAAAAATCTTGCTATTCCGGCGCGCCTTTTTCGCGTTGTTGTTCGGCAGTTGTCTGCAATTGATATGCGCGGCCGCAGCCGGCGTTGAAACAGCCGCGACATTGACCATAGAAAATCGGCAGATTGTGGTTCTTCGAGCGCGGGTGCTCGGCCGCCCCGCCGAGGAGCGAGTGCAAGGTGCGAAATCCCGAATTGAACGCGCATTGGAAAACGGCAGTGCGGGCGTGGTCACGACGCGCGTCACGCCACAAGGTGTTTTGATCGAACTGGATGGCGCCGCCGTATTTGGAATCACGGATGGCGATGTCAACGCGATGGGCAATGAAACGCCGCAATCGGTCGCCGATCACGCCGCGAAAATGTTACGTCAAGCCATTGCCGAGGCACATGAGCGCAACGATACGCCACGCATGCTCAAGTCGATTGCGTTGGCGATATTCAGTACCGCATTGTTTGCCGCTGCGATTTACGGGCTAGTGCGATCGGTCCGGCGACTGCTTCGATGGCTTTCGGCATTGCACCATCGTCAGATGCGCGATTTTAAAATCGCCAATGTCGTCGCGATTAACGCCAGCCAATTTTTTCAATTATTGTCTCGAATCGTTATTGCAGTCGGCTGGATCATTGCACTGGCATTGACGCACATCTGGCTCAGTTATGTGCTGGTGCGTTTCCCCTACACGCGCCCCTGGGGCGAACAACTGAGCGGCTTTCTTTTCCGCACAGCGCTATCAATTCTGGATGCCATTGCCCGTGCGCTGCCGGGCCTGCTGACGGTCGCTGTCATTCTCGTCATTGCGCGCTTCTTCTCCAATTTAATCGCCGGATTTTTTGAGCGCGTAAAAGCGCAACACCTCCGCATCGGTTGGCTCGATAAGGACACCGCCGAACCGACTCGGCGCATAGCGATCTTCATCATCTGGTTATTCGCGCTCGCAATGGCATATCCCTATCTACCTGCCGCACACACCGATGCCTTCAAAGGCTTATCGGTGCTACTCGGTGTGATGGTTTCGATCGGCGCATCCGGCGTGGTGGGACAACTCGCGAGCGGCATGATTCTGTTGTACGCGCGCGCACTGCGCACAGGTGATTTCGTGGTCATCGGCGATATCGCTTCCGGTACCGTCACCGAGGTGGGCTTGCTGACAACGCATATTCAAACCGGCACCGGGGATGAAATCATTTTGCCGAATGCGGTCATCGTCGCTAACGTGACCCACAATTTTTCACGGCTTTCCTGCGGCGAAAATTTATTCGCGATGCAAGCGACAGTGACAATCGGCTACAACACTCCATGGCGTAAAGTGCACGCACTGTTGCTCGAAGCCGCACTGCGCACAGACGGCGTTCTACCCTCTCCCACGCCTTATGTCATTCAGACGGCACTGTCAGATTTTTATGTTTCGTATCGATTGGTCACCTACGTAGGCATTCAAGGGCCTTCGCAACGAATGCTCGCCGTGAACGACCTGAATGCGCATATACAGGATGTATTCAATGAACAGGGTGTGCAGATTATGTCGCCGCACTATGTCATCGATCCGAAACAGCCAGTGGTTGTCGACATCGAAAGCCGATCGGATCAACACTAAAATAATTACTATATATCGCGATGGTTCGCTAATCGCTTCTGTTCGTTCTCCAGTGCCTTCGAGGCGATATCGCAATACAAGCTTGCCAATTGCGTGGCCAATTTTTGCAACTGCGGATGACGATCGACGAGTCTGCGCGCGTGAGCTGCGTCGCTGAACACGCGTTGTAGAAACTCGATATCGTAATCGGACAAACATTCGCCGGCATCGACTCTGGATTTCAATTCCAGCGCTCGCGGAATACGGAATTTATTGAGCCGCTCAAGCAGCGTTTGCACAACCCCAATTTCATCGTCAGCCATTTTTTCACCCTCCTTCTACGCGCTCAGAATTTTTCTTCGATGAATTTGAACGGGTAGTTGGGATCGGCGTAATTGCCGGGCTTCTGGCGACGCGGCAGCGAAATTTTTTCGCGGGCAATCTCCTGATAAGGAATCCGGCTGAGGATATTGGCGATGATATTTAAACGTGCGCGCTTTTTATCGTTCGAATCAGCGACAGACCACGGCGCAAATTCAGTATCGGTTGCCGCGAACATATCGTCCCGCGCGCGCGAGTAGTCGTACCAGCGGCTGTACGATTTCAAATCCATCGGTGACAGCTTCCAGGTTTTTCGGCCATCGTGAATACGCCCGCGCAGCCGACGCGTTTGCTCTTCGGGGCTTACATCCAACCAATACTTCAGCAGGATAATGCCCGAAGCGATCATCGCTCGTTCGACCAGCGGTACCGCGTTCAGAAATTTCTTCGATTGTTCTTCACTGCAAAATCCCATCACGCGCTCGACACCGGCGCGGTTGTACCAGCTGCGGTCGAAAATCACGATTTCACCCGCAGCGGGCAAATGCGGCAGATAACGCTGCATGTACATCTGACTTTTTTCGCGATCGCTAGGCGCCGGCAAAGCGACGATGCGAAATACGCGCGGACTCACGCGCTCGGTCAGCGCCTTGATCGTACCGCCTTTGCCGGCGCCATCGCGGCCCTCGAATACGATGCAAACTTTGAGTCCTTTGTGCTGTACCCATTGCTGCAGCTTCACTAATTCCACCTGCAGTTTTTCGAGATGTTTTTCGTACTTCTTGCGCGACATGGGTTCATTGCGCGTGGGTTTGTGTTTGCCATTGGCTCTTGAATCGGCGTCGGATTTAGAAGTGGCATCGATGTTCGATTTACGCGCGATGCTGGGTTTTGCATTCACTTTTGGATTAGCGACTGCGGCTGCGTTATTCATAATGGCCTCTCATTCGATGCAGTTGCTGAGAACTATCGGGTTCGGAAAGCAGGTGTGTCGGGTGTAATTCTTCGTAATGCGCGACGGCTATTTGCGCACTCAGAAAAATGCGCTCGCGACCAAGAGCGTCGCCAAGGGTCGAACGTTCAACCATGTTCAATACGCCTGGCAGCGGCGCCGCCAGCCATAGCTCGATGCCGTTCGCACGGAGGCGCTCCTCCGCCTCAGTGAGCATGCGCAGTGCGGTGTATTCAAGATCGATGAGCGCGCTGCAATCGAGCAGCAGGACGATGGGTTTTTGTTCTTCGATTAATTGCAGCAGCCGCTCGCCGATACTTTGCGCATTGGCAAAAAACGCGCGGCCAACGACGCGCACCATGAGCAGGCGCGGCCAAGTCTGGTCGTTAGGGTGATCGGCTGACAGCGGCCGGAATACATCGGTGCCACGCTTGCGGCCGAGTACATCGACGGGTGGGTTGTAGGCTTGATGCGCGAGCGCAACCAGCGATGCGAGCACAGCGACGAGAATACCTTTAAGCGTGCCGAGCATGATCACACCGGCAAATGCGATCACTGCCCAAATAAATTCGACGCGGCGTACTTTAAGAATTTCCTTAAATTCGCGCGGCTGAATCAAATCGATCGAATATGCGACGACGACGGCGGCAAGCACTGCGTGCGGCATCGGCGCGAACAGCGGCGCCAATAACAATAATGTGGCGATCGCTGCGGCAGCGGTGATGAGCTCCGCGAGTTGCGTGCGGGCACCGGCTTTACTGTTCACCGCGGTTTGCGTGGTGCCCCCTCCCGCCGGCATCGCGCCAAATAAAGCTCCACCCGCGTTGGCGAATCCAATCGCCAACAGCTCCTGGTTCGGCGCCGGGCGCGGTTCGCCAGTACGGGCGAAGGCACGCGCGGCAGCGATACTCTCGGTGAAACTCATCAGCGCGATGCCGACGGCGGCAGGCCACAGCACTGCAAACAAATCGAGTCGCGGTTTAGTCAGCGCAGGCAGTCCCCCTTCCACACTGCCAATCGTCTCTACGCCAAAACTTTGCAGATTCAGCGCCATCGAAGCGAAGATCCCGACCGCCACAGCGAGCAACGGAGCTGGTGCGCGCGGCGCATAGCGCTCCAATAAAAAAATCAGCAGCAGAATCGCTACGGTAAATGCGAGCGTTGCCAATACCGTGTGCGGCAGGTTTTGCACGATGAAAAAAATATCGCGCAGAAACCCTGTCTTCTCGATATGAATGCCAAGCAGTTTCGGCAACTGATCGACCACGATCACCAGCGCGATGCCGGATTTGAAACCGATCAGCACGGGCTCGGAAATAAAATTGGCGATGAAGCCCAAGCGCAGTGCACACGCCAGCAATAAAAAAATTCCAACCAATAGCGACAAGGTGCTGGCGGCAACGATTAATTCCGCCGGCGTTGCCGCACCGATTTCACCGAGCGCGGCCGCAGCGAGAATCGCAATCGTGGTGGTAGTACTGACGCTGAGCGAAGCCGCGGTGCCGAACACGGCATAAATCGTCATCGGCACGAATACGGTGTACAGACCCACCTGCACCGGTAAGCCTGCAATCGTCGCGTATGCCATTGCTTTCGGAATCACGATTGCTGCCGCTGTCAGCCCGGCGACAACGTCGTGCGAAAGCCATTCGATGCGATAGCGCGGCAGCCACCCGGCGAGAGCGATCCAATCGCTCACACGGTGACGCTGCGGCGAATGGGCGTTCATTGCGGAGTATCGCTAGCAGCGGCAGCGGATGAATTGCCGGCGGGCACACTAACCGAATTCTCCGATTTCGGCTTCAGCGAGTCTTCGGGTTTAGGTGAAAGCGGATCAGCCGCATCGATCCAGCCGCCACCCAGCGCTTTATATAAATTGATCAGTTCGGCATGGCGCTGCGCAAGGCTCGATACTGCCGTCAATTCGGCGTTGAACAATTCATTTTCGGCGTACAACACTTCGAGATAATTGGCGGCGCCTCCTTCAAAACGCGCGCGCGATAATTTGGCATAGCGACGCAACGCATCCGCACGTTTCTTTAATGCGGCGTATTCGTCACGACGTTTTTCGACACCGATCAACGCGTCGTTGGTTTCGCGCAGGGCGTTCAACACCGCCTGTTGATAAAACGCGAGTGCTTCGCGCTGTGCCGCTTTCGCCGATTTCACCTGACCGCTGATACGACCGAAAGTAAAGATCGGTCCCGCGAGTGCGGCTGCGGCCTGACTCGTTCCCGAGGCATCTTTCGTCAGATCCGATAAATCGGTACTCGAAACGCCAAGAAAACCCGTGAGCGATAGCGATGGAAAATATTGCGCTTTTGCCGCGCCGATTTCGGCGTTAGCCGCACGCAAATTTTGCTCGGCCTGCAATAAATCGGGACGGCGTTCGAGCAACGTAGCGGGTAAGCCGATGGGCACTGAAGGATCGAGTAATTCCTCGATACTTTTTCCGCGAGCGATCTCGCCAGAGTTGCGACCGAGTAATGCACTGAGCAAATTCTCCTGCTGCGCAACCTGACGTTCGAGACTCGGCACCGATGCCTGCGCCTGTTCGTATTGCGATTCAACTTGCGCGTACTCGACATCGGATACAGCGCCGCCTTCGTGACGCAATTTAAACAACCGCAGCGACTCGGAATAATTCGACGCGGTGTTACGCGCAATTTCCAGTTGGCGATCAAGACCGCGCAACGCGATGTACGCCGTTGTCACGCTCGATACAACCGATAACACCACGCCGCGCCGACCCTGCTCGCTGGCGTAAACCTGCGCCTGCGCCGATTCGGCCTGGCGCCGCACGCGACCGAATAAATCGATCTGCCACGACGCGCCCAGTGCCGCTTCGTACATCGAATAATGACGATCGGAGCCCGCCTCGAGCGGTACCAATCCATTTTCCGTAGCGCGATTGCGGCTTCCCTCCACGTTGTAACCAAGCTGCGGATAAAACTGTGAACGCGTGGTGCGTAATGCACCGAGGAACTGATCGACTCGTGCCGCTGCCTGTACCAGATTGCGGTTTTCGCGCAGCGCTTCATCGACTAACAGATTCAATGAGGGGTCGCCGAAGGTTTCCCACCAGCGTGTATTGGCGACATCGACGGCTTCGGTGTAATCGATGCGCCAATCGCTCGGAATATCGGGCTTTGGACGTTCCCAATCGGGACCGACAGCACAGCCGGATAATGCGAACAGCATTGCCGTCGAGCAAACCCAGTGTTGGCAGCGCGTGAATGAATGGGTCATGGCTTTTTCAGCTCTCCCTGCGTTGCTGCTCAAGGATTGTCGCTTGAGGTGCCGACAACGGAGGCGCGTGGTGACCATCGG
>CBFHCK010000092.1:0-8453 GCA_965653955.1 uncultured Spongiibacteraceae bacterium | reverse complement strand
GTGTTGTCGCGAATCTCAATATGTTCAGCGAGACCCGTATGTGTCGGATACTGATCCTTGCCGGTGGCTTTGCCGTTGAGTGAAATTCCCACATTGCTGAACGTCGGCGGTACTGCGGCAAACTCGTTGCCGACGATGCTGATATAGCGCAGCGTGCCGATGCTATCGGTACCCCCCGCGACAGTCATGCCGATCGGATTATTGGTGATGTTGAAGCGGTTGCGGTGAATTGCGACATGATGGATATCGCGAACGCCGTTCGGCTCAATGACGACGCCGCGGTCGAAGCCGTCGAGCGTCAGATGAGTAATCGTAAAATTCGAGCTGGCTACGCTCAAAGCGGCCGCGCCGCTCACTGCCGTACCGGCGTCGGCAGCGGGTTTAAGTATTGCGCCCCGGCCATCGATCGCATCCCCATTCATGTTTTTCAGCAGCGGCAGCGGTGCGCTTACAGCCACCGTTTGATTGGCCCCGATATCGATTTGAATTAGATCGCGACTAGTACCGCCGGGGGTGCCGCCGCGAATTTGTTTGCGTTCCGTTTTGCTCAACGATTGTATGGATAGTTCACCGTTGGCGAGGCGAATGGCTTCGGTCAGCGACAATAATTTATCGCCAAGCGTGCCCACACTATTGCGATCGTTTACCAACAGCAGTGTATTGGCGTCGCAGCCCGCTAATAGCAGCGTGGGCGCGGCCACCACAAGTGCCGCCACCGTGCGCATTGCGTGTTTGCGAAAAGACAGTGAGGAAGATGAAAAACGAATCGTACGAAAAGAAACACGAGAATCGCGTACCGGAGACATAGCCAATCCTTGGGCCGTAGTGGCCGATTATTTTTATGAACGGTGTTTGCCAATTCGGCGGATTTTGTTCGGCGGCGAAGAAAGCGTTCAAGTTAAATTAAGTTAATAGGAATCATCGCGATATATGGTCGGTAAGTTATGGCGAAAGTGAAGGTTTAAGCGATGTCAGGCAAAAGCCGGTGCGTCGTCGTGATGCGAATCTTCTTCTTGCTGCAACCGCCACATTTCAGCGAATTTTCCGTTTATTTCGATCAACTCGCGAAAGGTGCCGCGCTCGACGATGCGGCCGTGCTCCATCACTAAAATCTGATCGGCATCGACCACTGTCGATAAGCGGTGCGCGATGATCAATGTAGTGCGGTCCGCGGAAATTTCTTTCAGCTCGCCCTGAATGGCTTTCTCGGTGCGTGAGTCGAGCGCCGAGGTTGCCTCATCGAAAATCAAAATCGCTGGATTTTTTAGAATCGTTCGGGCGATGGCAACGCGCTGTTTTTCGCCGCCGGATAATTTCAAGCCGCGCTCGCCGACCATGGCATCGTAAGCGTCCGGCAGCGATTCGATGAAAGCGTGAATATGCGCCGATTTTGCTGCCGCGATAACTTCTTCGCGCGTTGCATCGGGTTTTCCGTACGCGATGTTGTAATAAATCGTGTCGTTAAACAGCACTGTATCTTGCGGCACGATGCCGAGCACCGCTCGCAAACTGTTCTGCTGCACATCGCGGATGTCTTGGCCATCGATCAGAATGCGGCCGCGATCCGGATCGTAAAAACGAAACAGCAATCTCGACAATGTCGATTTACCCGCGCCGCTCGAACCGACCACCGCCACCGTTGCGCCGGGACCGACATCGAAACTGGCGTCGAATAAAATCTGCCGTTTGCTCTCATAGCCGAAATCGACGTGCTCAAAACGAATCGCCGCACCGGCTGACACATTGAGTTGCACGGCATCCGGCGAGTCCTGAATTTCGCGATTTTCTTCCATCAGGCCGAACATTTTTTCCATGTCGGTCAGCGCCTGTTTGATTTCGCGATACATCACGCCGAGAAAATTGAGCGGAATGTATAACTGCACCAGCAATGCGTTAATCATTACCAGATCGCCGAGCGTCATGTGACCCTGCACGATGCCTTCGGCAGCGCGCCACATCAGCAGCGATACGGCGATGGCGATAACAAAACTTTGCGCGCAGTTGAGCAACCCGAGCGATGTTTCGTTTTTCACTGCGGCCGATTCAAAGTGCTGCAGATTTTTATCGTAGCGCTGCGCTTCGTAATCTTCGTTGCTGAAATATTTGACGGTTTCGTAATTCAGCAGCGAGTCGATGGCCTTTGTATTCGCCTTCGAATCCATATCGTTCATTATGCGGCGATGCGCCGTGCGCCACTCGGTAATCGCGATCGTTGCGCCGATATAAATCGTTAACGCGCCCAGCGTAATCAACGCAAACACGTAATCGAACTTGACGAACAGCAATCCGCACACGAGCGCAATTTCGAAAATCGTCGGCAAAATGCTGAACAGCATGAAACTCATTAGCGTGGCGATACCGCGCGTGCCGCGTTCGATATCGCGCGAGACGCCGCCGGTTTGACGTTCAAGATGAAAACGCAAACTCAGCGCGTGCAAATGCCTGAAGACATTTAATGCAACGCGTCGCATCGCTCGCTGCGTGACGCGCACGAATACGATGTCGCGTAATTCGGCGAAAAGTGTCGATGACAGACGCAACACACCGTACGTCACCAATAACGATACCGGCACCGCGAGCATCGCTTGGGTCGGGGTCAGGCTATCGACGATACGCTTCATCAGCAGCGGCACGGCGATGTTGGCGAGTTTGGCGACGATCAGAAATATCGTCGCGATAACGACGCGGCCGCGATATTCCCACAAGTACGGCACCAGCATACGCAGTACGCGCCAATCGCCGGTGGCGATTTTTTTTGTGGGCAGGGATTCGGGTGAGGACATGAACGACTCGAAAAAAACGGCGCGTTATTGTTTCAACAAAGGACGCGCCATTATTTCACAATGCATGAGGCCTGCGAGGCGTGCTCAGAATGCGACATACGGCGCACTGATACCGGGCTGCCCCTGAATCGCGGTGTAGACATCGCGGCCATAGAAAAACGGCAGGCCCCAAGCGAATCCGCCGTCATAACGACCGCCGAGATTGCGATGGGCTTTTAATGCGCCGTTCAACGCTGCCGTATTCGCGATTTCGAAACTTATCGTCCGGTTTGCGCTGGGGGGTGCGCCAAATATCGTTGCATCGCGCGTGATAGTCGATGCCGGACAGTAAAAATCGTCCAGCTGCGGATCGGTGCATTCATCGATAAATGGCGCGTCCAAATTGGGAAAATACAAACCGTTCGACCCGCTGTCGATAAAACTCTGGCTGTACGTGCTTCCGTTATAAACGGTGGAAATACGGCCATTGTTCTGGATGAAATGCCGCGTTGCATTACCGAGTGAATTATTGCTGCGTGTGTTAATGCCGAAAATCAGCGAACCATTTACCGAGGTGGCGCCGGTGCTCGGGACTACGGGCAAATCGATAATCGAACCATTGTTGTCGCTGGCGAATTTAGCGATAGGGTTTTGCAATTGCTGCGCGAGCGTCACCGTAGTATCGGCGCAGGTACCGTTCACGCATCGATAATAAATGCCAGTGGTTAGCGTGCAGTACGTGCCGCAATCCTGTTGCCAATTGCCGATACCGATAATTCCGTTGATGCCGGTCGCAGACGGATCGTCGAGATTATCCGCGGGATCGCCGCCCCCGCATGCAACAGGCTCGACGCCCGCGGCGGTGTCGCTGCTGGTGATCAGTTGGATCGGTATGTCGTCAGCGGTTTTTTCTCCAATCTTGATATCGGCGATTCGCACCGGACCCCATGCGTGCGAGGTGTCGACAAATTCAATGCATTCGGCGAGTGGCTCGCCGCTATTCGCGGTTTGTTGCGGCAACGAAGCCGCGACCGAGCCGAGCGCGGAAGGTGCCAACCGCAATCCCACCGAGCCGGTGTCGACCAGCACATGATTCACGGTCTGGCATTGCGAAGAGTTGGGTGCGCATACCTGCACCGAAACGAAGGGCTGGTTGACGTTGCCGTTAAGTCCGCCATTCACAACGATCGGCACGATATTGCTGCTGCCGCCATCGGTGAGACCGCCGCCCCCGCCACCTCCTCCACCCCCGCCCCCGCAGGCAGCGAGAATCATCGATAAGGCAGCGGCGAAGAATCGAATCCAGCGCGACACGTGAGTCTCCGATTAAATTATTGGTTCTACTTTTTGTCGGTGTCGTTGACGGCTATTGAATTTCGTCGAGGCGGATATGCGCCGGCATCAGGCTCGGCACGTACGCGCGACCCGAATAGCTGCGCATATGTCCGCTCGATTGCACGATCAGATCATCCTGTGCAATCGCGACCGGCCCGCGTATGCCGGCGCGGTGGCGTTCGACAGCAGCCTGTTTGAAGGTGGGGAAATACACGCCGAGCAATTGCGATAAATCGGGCAGCGCGGGCCCCTCCCAACTCACGGCGAAAATGCGGCCGGCTGGATTGGCATATTCGCGCACGCGCAAACCACCTTCACTCAGAATTTCGTGCACGGTGTAGCCGTTGCTAACGGCGGCGTGCATCGTCGCGCGCAGTTGGCTGCTGTTGGGTTGCACCGCCGCTGCGTTCCCGCCAAGTTCGGCGTTGGCCAGCAGCGGGAGCAATAGCAACGTGGTTGCGAATAATCGGGCGTGCATCGGGTTCTCGCTATTATGAAATTTGTCAGTGAGCCACGGTGAACCGGATCGAAGCTAAACGATGGAGAAGGCATCCCTGCGTTTGCTAACAATGGCTTCGCGCTACGAACCCATTTTGCTTTGCAGATAATTTTGTAAGCCGATCTGATCGATCAGGCCCAGTTGTGTTTCGAGCCAATCGATATGTTCTTCCTCGCCGTCGAGGATCTCTTTGAATAATTCGCGGCTGTTGTAATCGCCCACTATTTCGCAGTGCGCGATGCCCGCTTTCAGATCGGGAATGCCTTTTTGTTCAAGCGCCAGATCGCACTTGAGCATTTCGACGACGTTTTCGCCGATCAGCAATTTGCCGAGATGTTGCAGATTCGGGAGACCTTCGAGAAACAGAATGCGCTTGGTGAGTTTATCGGCGTGCTTCATCTCGTCGATAGACTCGTGATATTCGTGCGCTTCCAGCTCCTTCAGGCCCCAGTTGCCGTACATGCGCGAATGGAGAAAATATTGATTGATCGCGACCAGCTCGTTGCCGAGCACCTTGTTCAATAATTCGATAACTTTTGCGTCGCCTTTCATGTTGCTCTCCCGCTAATTAATGCGGGGATTGTCGGCGGGTGTTCGAGGAGTGTCAAACGCGATGAGAGCGAAAAATCAGGAAGAAAAAATGCAGATGAAAATGCGAATGCGAAAACGAATCAGGCGACCGCGCGGGTTGCTGCCAAGTCAGGGTTTTCGAGCGAGTAGTACAACGATGTGTCATGCACGCCCTGCGTTTCTTCGCGAAATATTTCGCGCGCATGCACGGCACAGCGGCCGCATTGCGTGCTAAGGCCCAATGCCATGCGCAACTCGCGATAATTCGTTTTGCCGTCGGCAATTGCGTCGCGGATTTGCGAATCGGTAATGCCTTTACACAGACACACGTACATGATGGGTTACTGCTTGATCAATGTTGAATCAAGCGTAATGTTAATGAGAATTATTGTCAAATGCCATACATAAGCATTTACACGTATGCGTATTCGGCAAATTTAAGGAGCACAGTTATGGACTATTTCGTTAGCGGTGAACATCTCGATTATCTGTGGCGGCTGCTGCTCGCCTTAAGCGCTGGCGCAGTGATCGGTCTCAACCGTTTTCTCCGGCAAAAAGCCGCCGGCATGCGCACCCATGCGCTGGTATCGCTCGGCTCTGCGATGGCGGTGTTGCTGTTCCCGGATAGCGATTCGATCAGTCGTGTCGCGCAAGGGGTGCTCACTGGCGTCGGCTTTATCGGCGCGGGGGTGATTATGCGCAATGGCATTGAGCAGGTGCAGGGATTGACGACCGCCGCGTCGGTCTGGACCTGCGCGATTCTCGGCATTGTCTGCGGGGTCGGCGCGCCGATCGTCGTCGCGATGGGTGTAGCGCTGATTCTGTTCGTGTTGGTGATCGGGCGGCCGATCGAGCGCCGCGCCGCGCGCTTGCTGAAAGAGGAGTTAGGCGCGCACGACAAACCGGACTGAGCTGGCTAACGCTCAGGTCTTAGCGTCTTGCGCGGAGCGAATCGCCAGTCCGATGGCGAGCACCAATAGCGCTCCCGCCAGTAAAAACGGCGCACCGGGCAAATGTATCGGCTGCTTCGGACCGATAAATAACGCGAACGTGTACGTGAACAGGCCGGGACCGATCATCTGCGCAACGCCGGTCAGGCTGCTGTTGGCGCCTTGCAGGCGCCCCTGTTCGCTCGCCGACACCCGCTGCGTCATCAGGCTTTGCACCGCCGGTCCAGTCAGTCCCCAGAGCGAAAGCAGCGGAATGCCGCAGATGAAAGCCCAGCCGGTCGGCGCGATGCCGGCAACGACGAAGCCGGCGAAGCCCGCCACTAATCCAATAAACAACGTCTGCCGCGCGCCCAGCCGCTTCACCACAGGGCGAACCAGCCCGCCTTGCACAATCATCCCGCAGACACCGACAAGCGCTAACGCCAGGCCAATATCGCGTTCGGTCCACTGATAGCGGTAAGCGGCGTACAGCACGAACGTGCTGTTCAAGACGATGTGTGCGAGGTTCGACAGAAAGCCCACGCTCGCCAGGCCGAACAATTCGCCATGTCCGCGCAGAAACTTAAAGGCACCGAGCGGATTCGCGCTGCGCCACGAAAACGCGCTGCGCTTTTCCGGCGGCAGCGATTCGGGCAGCACGAATAAACCGTATAGCGCGTTGGCGAGGCTCAAGCCGGCCGCCACCCAGAACGGTAAATGCGGATCGATGCTGCCGAGGACGCCGCCGAGCCCCGGCCCGATGATGAATCCCAGACCAAACGCCGCGCCCATAAAGCCGAACGCCCCTGCGCGCTTTTCCGCCGGCGTCACATCGGCGATGTACGCATAGGACGTGCTGATGCTGGCGGCGGTGATGCCGGAGATGATCCGACCGATGAACAACCAGATCAGATTCGGCGCCAGCGCCATCAGAATGTAATCGAGCCCGAGGCCGAAGTTGGAAATCAGAATGACGCGACGGCGACCGAACCGATCCGACAGCGCGCCGAGCACCGGCGAGAAGATGAATTGCATCAACGCCCACGCCGTGCCGAACCAGCCGAATATTTCGGCGCCATGCGCGGTATCTCCACCGGCAAATGTCACGACCAGTTTTGGCAACACCGGAATCACCATGCCGAGCGCGAGCATGTCGAGCACGACGGTGATGAAAATAAAAATCAGCGCCGGTTTGCGCATGGGAGTGGTCATTCCCGCGGATCTTGCATCGCGATGGCGTCGAGGCGGGCAACTTCGGTTTCGATCCACTGCTTCGTCGTTTCGGTCAGCGCGCGCGAATCGCCATCGGTGGTGTCGATGGGTACACCGATCGTGATGTGGATCAGGCCGGGATATTTCAGAAATTTCTTCGCCGGCCAATAGTGCCCCGCGTTATGCGCAACCGGCAAAATCGGCACCCCGGCTTTGCACGCAAGCGTAGCGCCGCTGCGCGCGTAATTACCGGCCTGGCCGACGGGCGTGCGCGTGCCTTCCGGAAAAATCATTACCGACCGGCCGATACCAATGAGCCGCTGGCCTTCGTCGATGATGTGTCGCAGCGCCTGCTTCGGATTACTGCGATCGATGGCGATCGGTTCGAGCAGCGCTAAGCCCCAGCCAAAAAAGGGCACGCGCAATAATTCTTTTTTCAGCACAGTCGCAATCGGCGGCCGCAGCACTTGTAAAAAAAATGTTTCCCATTGGCTTTGATGTTTGGCGAGCAGGACGAACGGTCCGGCCGGAATATTTTCGCGACCGTGTACTTTGCAGTGAATGCCACAGGTGATGCGCAGCCAGAACATCACCATATGATTCCACCACGTCAGGTACACATAGCGTGCTCGATACGGCATGAACCGGCAGAACAGCGAACCGCTGACGCTGAACCAAACGGTGATCATCGAGTAGCCGAGATAAAAAATTGATGTACGCAAGCCGAGCCACAGCAAAGTGAGCAATGAAAGTTTTGTGGTGAGATAACTCACGATGCGGGAATCTCCGCGATCAATGCATCGGCAGCCGCGGCGAGATTGTCGAATACACGCACGCCGTTCCACTTGCCGCTGTTGTCGTCGATTAATTGTTGTTGGGTTTTTCGGCCTTTACCGGTCAACACCAGCACGGGCACGCAATGCTTTGTATACGCCGCTTCCAGATCGCGCAGCGAATCGCCGATCGACCACGCGCCGCGCGCACTGATATTCAATTCGCGCTCGATCGCATCGATCAATCCGGCTTTTGGTTTGCGGCAATCGCACTGATCCTCGGGTGTATGCGGGCAATAAAAAATGCCGGCGACATTCCCGCCGGCGGTTTCGACCATTTCGCATAAACGCTGATGCATTGCTTCGAGATCAT
>CBFHCK010000091.1:0-8555 GCA_965653955.1 uncultured Spongiibacteraceae bacterium | reverse complement strand
CACCGAAGCCGGTGGAAAAGCCGATCGCCAAACCGGCGGTTGAGCCTGTTGCCCAGCCCGAGCCCACACCCGCTCCGAAAACTGTGCCGGATAATGGTGCGTTCGACAGCGATGAGCGCGCCTTGTTAGCACTCCCTGCGCAGCAAGTCATGCTGCAGGTAATCGGTGCGGAAGCGCGCGCGTCAGTTGATAAATTCGCGGCCAGTGCGGGCAAAGAGGTAAAGCTCTACGTTTATTCGACACGATTGCGCGGCAAACCCTGGCATATCGCGCTGACCGGGCCGTATGCGGATAAAAATACCGCCGCAGCGGCAGTGCAAAAGCTGCCGGAGGCGATACGCAAACAGCAACCGTGGCCACGGAGCATTGCCAATATCCAAGCGGATATTCGCGCGCATAGCGCCAAGCATTGAGGTTCTCCCGCCGGACCAATTCTTGCCTTAGTTTTTCCTGTTTAGCGAGCGCGATTAACGGCATCGGCGGCGATGGCTTGCGGCATAAGTCTGTGGTGTAGAATACCCATCCCCTTCCGTTAACGTATGTCGCGCTCTGGTCGCTGACGGCGATTTGATATCGATTTTCGATTTAAATTTTCCATTGGAATTGATTGCTGATGACAACCGGACTTTATCGAGCGGACGACGAACGCGATAACTGCGGCTTCGGTTTGATTGCCCATATGAAGGGGCAGGCCAGCCATCGTTTGCTCAAGACCGCGATCGAGTCGTTAACCTGCATGACGCACCGTGGAGCAATTGGCGCCGATGGTAAAACCGGCGACGGCTGCGGCCTGCTGTTCAAAATGCCCGATGGCTTCATGCGCGAACTTGCGCGCGAAACATTCAAAACTGATTTGCCGACGCTGTTCGGTGTTGGCCAGATTTTTCTCAGTCATGATCTCGGTCGTGCTACTGCCGCACGCGCTGCGGTTGAAGCCGCATTAATTGCAGAAGGGTTGAATGTCATCGGCTGGCGCAAAGTGCCGGTCGATCGCTCTGTGCTCGGCGAAATTGCATTGGCCAGCGTGCCGCATATCGAACAGATATTTGTTGACGCGAACGGTGCCGACGAAAAAGCCTTCGGCATCAAGCTGTACGTGGCGCGCCGAAAAATGGAAATCGCGAACAACGACGATCGCGAGTTTTATGTGTGCAGCCTGTCCTCGAAATCGCTTATTTATAAAGGCTTGATGATGCCGGCAGATTTGCCGGGCTTTTATCTCGATCTGGGCGATGCGCGGCTCGAAACATCGATCTGCATTTTCCACCAGCGTTTTTCCACTAATACCGCACCGCGCTGGCCGCTCGCGCAGCCGTTTCGTTTTCTCGCGCATAACGGCGAGATCAATACGGTCGAAGGCAATCGCAACTGGGCCGAAGCGCGCATCAATAAATTCCAAAACGATTTGCTGCCCGATATTCGCAGCATCGCGCCGATTGTTAATCGCACCGGCTCCGATTCATCGAGCCTCGACAACATGCTCGATCTACTGCTCGCTGGCGGCATGGATTTATTCCGTGCGGTGCGCATGCTGGTGCCGCCGGCATGGCAGAACATCGATCACATGGATGCCGATCTGAAAGCATTTTTTGAATTCAACGCGATGCATATGGAGCCGTGGGATGGCCCCGCCGGCATCGTGGTGACCGATGGCCGCCACGCAGTTTGTCTGCTCGACCGCAACGGTTTGCGGCCGGCGCGTTGGGTGATCACGCGCGACGATTTCATTACGCTCGCATCCGAAGTCGGCACGCACGGCTACAAACCGGAAGATGTGGTCGCGAAGGGGCGCGTTGGCCCCGGTCAGATTTTTGCGGTCGATACCTTCAGCGGCGAAGTGATGCACACGCAGCAGATCGACGATCGTTTGAAGAAACGCCATCCCTACAAAAAATGGCTGAAGGAAAATGCGACGCGCATTGAAGCCACAATGGAGCCGGAGCGCGCGCCCGAGCTGATCAGCGGCGAGCCGTTGAAGGCGTATCAAAAAATGTTTCAGGTCACGTTCGAGGAGCGCGAGCAGGTATTGAAAGTGCTCGCCGAATCCGCGAATGAAGCAGTCGGTTCGATGGGTGACGACACGCCGATGGCGGTGCTGTCGCGACACGTGCGTCCGCTCTACGATTTCTTCCGGCAAAAATTTGCGCAGGTGACGAACCCGCCGATCGATCCGTTGCGCGAAACCATCGTGATGAGTCTGGAGACTTGTCTCGGCACCGAAAAAAATGTGTTCGAGGAAACCGCCGATCACGGCGATCGCATCATTCTCACATCGCCGATGTTGTCGCCGGATAAATTCGCGCGTTTGGTGCATTTAAATAAACCGCATTACCCCCTGCATTTCATCGATCTGAATTACGACCCGCAGCAAATCGATCTGGCGGGCGCGGTACGCAGCGTCGCCGATCAGGCGGAAGCGGCTGTGCGCAGCGGCAAGGTGATGCTGGTGCTATCCGATCGCTCGATCGGTGCCGGCAAGCTGCCGGTGCATTCGCTGCTTGCGGTCGGTGCAGTGCATCACCGTTTGATCAAGGCCGGTTTGCGTTGCGATGCCAACATTATTGTCGAGACGGGCTCCGCGCGCGATTCGCATCAAATCGCCTGTTTGATTGGTTTCGGCGCGACGGCGGTGTATCCGTACATGGCGTACAGCGTGATTAACGATTTAATCCGCACCGGCGAAGTACTCGGCGATCCGTATGATGCGCACGTCAATTACCGCAAGGGCATCAATAAAGGCCTGCTGAAAATTCTGTCGAAGATGGGTATTTCCGCTGTCGCTTCGTATCGCGGCGCGCAATTATTCGAAGCCGTGGGTTTATCGAGCGAAGTTGTCGAATTATGTTTTCGCGAAGTTTCGAGCCG
The DNA here is from genome assembly GCA_965653955.1 of uncultured Spongiibacteraceae bacterium. Classification (GTDB taxonomy): domain Bacteria; phylum Pseudomonadota; class Gammaproteobacteria; order Pseudomonadales; family CAMLJR01; genus CAMLJR01. The sequence goes on along the minus strand of CBFHCK010000091.1, from coordinate 5,690 downwards.
CATCGAAGGCGCGACATTTGCGGATTTGCAAAACGACCAACAACGCATCGCTGCCGATGCGTGGATTGCACGTAAGCCGATAGCGCCCGGCGGTTTGTTGAAGTACGTACACGGTCAGGAATATCACGCGTTCAATCCGGATGTTGTGCGTCTGCTGCAACGCGCAGTGCAAAGCGGCGATTACGCGGCCTGGCGCGATTATTCTGCGCTGGTCGATCGGCGCCCGGTCGCGATGATTCGCGACTTATTCAATTTGCGCGGCGACCTGCAACCAATCCCGCTCGAAGAAGTCGAGCCGATCGAAAATATTCTGCCGCGTTTTGATTCGGCGGGCATGTCGCTCGGCGCATTAAGTCCCGAAGCGCACGAAGCACTCGCAACGGCGATGAATCGTTTGGGCGGACGCTCGAATTCGGGCGAAGGTGGCGAAGATCCCGCGCGTTACGGCACCGAGCGCGTATCGAAAATCAAACAGGTCGCATCGGGTCGTTTCGGCGTGACGCCGGCGTATCTGGTCAACGCGGAAGTGCTGCAAATCAAAGTGGCGCAAGGCGCGAAACCCGGCGAGGGCGGTCAATTACCGGGCGGTAAAGTAAACGGGCTAATTGCGCGGCTGCGTTACGCGGTGCCGGGGGTGACATTAATTTCGCCACCGCCGCATCACGACATTTATTCGATCGAAGATTTGGCGCAATTGATTTTCGATTTGAAGCAAGTGAATCCGCAGGCACTGGTATCGGTGAAGCTCGTATCCGAGCCGGGTGTGGGGACAATCGCCGCCGGTGTCGCTAAAGCGTATGCCGATTTAATTACGATTTCCGGTTACGACGGGGGCACCGCCGCGAGCCCGCTGACATCGATTAAATACGCCGGCTCGCCGTGGGAATTAGGTTTGTCAGAAGCGCAGCAGGCGTTACGTGCGAATGGTTTGCGCGGCGCTGTGCGCGTGCAAACCGATGGTGGTTTGAAATCGGGCCTCGATGTTATCAAGGCCGCGATTCTCGGCGCCGAGAGTTTTGGTTTCGGCACGGCGCCAATGGTTGCGCTCGGGTGTAAATATCTACGCATCTGCCATTTGAATAATTGCGCGACCGGCGTTGCGACGCAGGATGCGCGTCTGCGCGACGACTACTTCATCGGCACCATCGACATGGTGACGAACTTCTTCAAATTCGTTGCGATGGAAACACGCGAATGGCTCGCCCAGATCGGCGTGCGTTCCATCGAAGAATTGATTGGTCGCACCGACATGCTCGAAATGCATGCAGGCGAAACCGATAAGCAACGCCATCTCGATTTGTCGCGCATTTTGTGGAAAGACCCCAATGCGCAGGGCCGCGCGGAATTTTGTACGCAGCCGTCGAATCCGCCATTCGATAAAGGCGTGAAAGCAGAAGCAATGTGGCACGCCACGCGCGATGCCATCGAAGCAAAAAGCGGCGGCGAATTTCAATTCGAGGTCCACAATAGCGATCGCTCGATCGGTGCGCGTTTATCAGGAGAGATCGCGCGGCGACATGGCGATAAAGGCATGGCCGATGCGCCGATAATTTTGAAATTAACCGGCACCGCCGGCCAGAGTTTTGGCGTGTGGAATGCCGGCGGTTTGCATATGTATCTTGAAGGCGATGCGAACGATTACGTTGGCAAAGGCATGGCGGCAGGCAAGTTGGTCATTTATCCGCCGCGCGTCAGCACGTTTGAATCGCAAAATACGACGATCATCGGTAACACCTGTTTATACGGCGCGACCGGCGGAAAATTATTTGCTGCGGGTCGTGCGGGTGAACGTTTTGCCGTGCGTAACTCGGGCGCTTTTGCGGTTATCGAGGGCGCGGGCGATCACTGCTGCGAATACATGACGGGCGGCATAGTGACAGTGTTAGGTTCAACCGGCGTCAATTTCGGTGCGGGTATGACCGGCGGTTTTGCGTACGTGCTCGATGAAGAACATCGTTTCGTCGATCGCTACAACAGCGAGCTGGTCGAGATCTGCCGTATCAATAGCGAATCGCTCGAATCGCATCGCAATCATTTGCGCGGCATCATTCGCGAATTCGTGCAGGAAACCGGTTCGGCATGGGGGCATAACCTGCTCGACAATTTCGCCGATTACATCGGTAAATTCTGGATGGTGAAACCCAAGGCGGCGAATCTCGATTCGCTATTGAAATTGACCAAACAGAGTCCGCAGTAACGCGCCGCCATTCATGGTGTCGGGTTGATAAAGATCAAATAGGTCAGACGACTTATTTGATCGCTGGGTTAATAGAAGCGATCGGATGAAGTGATATGAACGAGCGGTTAAACAACTCTTTTCAATTTCTCGATTTCGAGCGCGAAGATCCCGACAAAAAATCGCTGGATTTGCGCACAGCGCAGTTCGTCGAAATTTATCAGCCGTATCGCGAAGAGCAGGTGAAAGAGCAGGCGCATCGTTGTCTCGGTTGCGGCAATCCATATTGCGAGTGGAAGTGCCCGGTGCACAATTACATTCCGAATTGGCTGCAATTAATCAGCGAGGGCAATATTTTTGCCGCAGCGGATCTGGCGCATCAAACAAATACATTGCCGGAAGTGTGCGGGCGCGTTTGTCCGCAGGATCGATTGTGTGAAGGCGCGTGCACGCTCGCCGATGGTTTCGGCGCGGTGACAATTGGGGCTACTGAAAAATACATTGCCGATACGGCGCTCGCGCTCGGCTGGAAACCCGATTTATCAAAACGAGTATGGACCGATAAGAAAGTTGCGATCATCGGCGCGGGTCCCGCTGGTTTAGGCTGCGCCGATATTCTCGTGCGCGCGGGCGTTAAACCGGTAGTGTTTGATCGCTATCCGGAAATCGGCGGTTTGCTGACTTTCGGTATTCCCGAATTCAAGCTTGAAAAATCGGTGATGCAGCGTCGCCGTCATGTGTTCGAAGAAATGGGTATCGAATTTCGATTGAATACTGAAATCGGCCGCGATGTTTCGATCGAGCAATTGCTCGCGGATTACGATGCCGTATTCATGGGGATGGGCACGTACACGTATATGAAAGGCGGTTTTCCCGGCGAAGATCTGGAAGGCGTTTACGACGCGCTGCCTTATCTGGTTTCAAGCGTGAATCACAACATGGGCTGGGAAAAAAATCCGGTCGATTTTGTCAGCGTGCAAGGTAAGCAGGTGATCGTGCTTGGCGGTGGCGATACCGCCATGGATTGCAATCGCACGGCGATTCGACAGGGTGCGCTCGGTGTCACCTGCGCCTATCGTCGCGATGAAGACAATATGCCGGGCTCGCGTCGCGAAGTGGTGAACGCGCGCGAAGAAGGCGTGAATTTTTTATTCAATCGTCAACCGATCGCTATCGTCGGCAATGATCGCGTCGAAGGTGTGAAATTCGTGACGACGCAATTGGGCGAGCCCGATGCGAAAGGTCGCCGTCATCCGGAAGTGATTCCCGGCAGCGAAGAAGTATTGCCCGCAGACGTTGTGTTGATTGCGTTCGGGTTTCGTCCGAATCCGCCGGCTTGGCTCGGCGCGAGCAGTGTGGATACGAATGATTGGGGTGGCGTGATCGCGCCTGAGCAACAGCGTTATAAATTTCAAACGAGCAATCCGAAAGTATTTGCCGGCGGCGATATGGTGCGCGGCTCCGATCTTGTCGTTACTGCGATTTGGGAAGGGCGTCAGGCCGGTGAGGGGATTCTCGATTATTTAGGCGTTTAACAGAGAGTATTTGTGCGGAGCGTCATGCCCTGCGGCGCTCTGGGACACGCGGCAAGTACGTCCGTGTAGCTCGTCAGAGACATCCCTGTCGCTGACGGTCCCAGAGCGCCCAGGGCATTTCGTTTTCAGAGCTCGCGCAAGTGCAGGCGTATGAAAATTCGAGTAATAGCGAGAAATTAATAATGACCGAATTAAAAAACGATCGTTTTCTGCGTGCATTGATGCGTCAGCCCGTCGATGTCACGCCGGTGTGGATGATGCGACAAGCTGGTCGTTATCTTCCGGAATATCGTGCGACGCGTTCGCGCGCCGGCGATTTCATGGCGCTGTGCATGAATCCCGATCTCGCCTGCGAAGTGACGCTGCAGCCGCTCGAACGCTATGCGCTCGATGCCGCGATTTTATTTTCCGACATTCTGACAATTCCCGATGCAATGGGGTTGGGTTTGTATTTCGAAACCGGCGAGGGTCCACGTTTTCGTAAATGCGTGCGCACACAAAATGATGTCGATGCGCTGCCGATTCCCGATCCGGAAAAAGATCTCGGGTATGTCATGAATGCAGTGCGCACAATTCGCCGTGAGTTAAACGGCCGCGTGCCGCTGATCGGTTTTTCCGGCAGCCCATGGACGCTCGCGACGTATATGGTCGAAGGTGCATCGTCGAAAGATTTTCGCTTTGCAAAAACGATGGCGTTCGATCAGCCGCAAGTGATGCACGCATTGCTCGATAAGCTCGCGCAAAGCGTCACGCATTATTTGAATGGTCAAATCAAAGCGGGCGCGCAGGCCGTTCAGATTTTCGATACCTGGGGTGGGGCGCTCAGTTATGCGGCGTATCTGGAATTTTCTTTGCCGTATATGCAGAAAATTGTCGATGGTTTGATTCGCGAACACGACGGTCGTCGCGTGCCGGTGATTCTGTTTACCAAAAATGGCGGGCCCTGGCTTGAGCAAATCGCCGCGAGCGGTACCGATGCGGTGGGGCTGGATTGGACGATCGATGTCGGTCATGCGCGCCAGCGCATCGGTGAACGCGTTGCATTGCAAGGCAATATGGACCCGCAGATGCTGTTCGCGAATCCCGAACGAATTCGTACCGAAGTGAAAAATATTCTGGCAAGTTTTGGTGCCGGCAATGGTCACGTGTTCAATCTTGGCCACGGTATTACGCCGGAAGTCGATCCGAAACACGCTGGTGTATTCATCGACGCGGTGCACGAATTCTCCGCGCCATATCACTGCTGATAAAATCCCTTTCCCGGTGGGGGAGGGAATAACCCATCGCTCTCGAAATTAACGCGGCGGAAATTTATTCAGGATTTCATCCGTCGCTTTCTGCAATTGCTTTTGATTGACCTGCGTCGATGTGCTGCTCATGCCGGTGATCAGGCTGCCTCGCCATAATAATTTCTGTGTTTTTGGGTCCAGAAAATCGACGACCACATGTGCTTGTTGATCGAGATCGTTGCCGCCGAGCGGAAAACTGAACGACACGCCGCCGCCGACATTGCTGCCGAAGCCACCCATGCCGATACCGACGCGCGGGCGATCATCGACGAGTTTTTTCACGGGCTTGATGTAGTAGCGCACCGATACGTCGGCAGGATGTTGATCGCTCGCCATCGCCATTTGCCGATCGAGGCTGAACGATAGTGCCTGTTTTATCGCATCGTCATTGAGCGTATTGAATTTCTCGTCGATGCCATCGTTCGGGTTTAGCCATTGGTAATAGTGCAGTTGGCTGAGATCGGCGTTGGTGTCGTAATCGACTTCAACGCTCGCTGCGTACAGTTGTACGGAGCTGAATAACGCTGCGATCAATAACAGTCGGCGCCACATGATTAAACCCTCGTTAAATTTTTATCCGTCATAAATCCAGGCTGAACTGCGCGGTCGGTACGCGAAATTTATCGCAACGCAATTCGGTTGTCGTTTCGTTCAAATGCAGTGCGCGCGCGATGCGACGAAAGCGTGCGG
>CBFHCK010000090.1:0-8560 GCA_965653955.1 uncultured Spongiibacteraceae bacterium | reverse complement strand
GATTTACCAAATGACGCAGATGGCGGCAAATATCACCCGCTTATCCTGCCCTGCTATTTATTCTGGAATCCATAAATATGCGGACGGTTATCCCGATCCAAAAACCGGACGTAATACGGCGATATCGACTGCAGTGAATTTTGTCGGTGTCCCCGCTTTCGTTGTAAAACCCGCTGATAAATCCACTGTCGTCAATACTCACTGAAGATTCCCATGATGTCTGTTGTCGCTGTAAAGAAAAGTCTCCGCACACCTCAATATTTCTTGTTGTGCCTTTCACTGGGTTTTTCGGCCAGCGTAGTGCCGCTCTCCGCTACTGCGAGTGCCACTAAACAAAACGCTGCCGCATCGGTTGCGTTGCGCCGTTTGACCGAACCGCAATATCGCCAATCGATCGCTGATATTTTCGGTTCGGATATTAAAGTGATCGGCAATTTCGAACCGGATATTCGCGTACACGGCTTGCTCGCCGAAGGCACCACGCGTGTCGCCGTTACACCGAATGGTTTGGAGCAATATGAAAATATTGCGCGCGGTATCGCGGGACAGGTTATCGACGAGCAGCATTGGCCTAAGCTCGTCGGCTGTGCTCCTCAAAAAGGCGATACCAATGGCGCCCGTTGCGCTGCTGATTTTTTCGAGCGCACCGGAAAAAAGCTGTATCGCCGGCCATTGCAAAAAGATGAAATAAAAATCGCCGTCAACAACACATTGGCTAGCGCAAAAAAACTCGGAAGTTTCCAAGCCGGCCTCGGCGCTGCGCTCGCGGGGATGCTCACGAGTCCTGATTTCTTGTTTCGCGTAGAGCGCACTGTCGCCGATGCCAACAATCCAGGCGGCATGTCGCTTGATGCATGGTCGAAGGCATCGCGCTTAAGTTATTTCCTGTGGAACACCACACCGGACGACGAATTACTCAAAGCGGCAGAGCGTGGCGATTTAAACAATCCCGAAGGTCTTTCGCGCCAAGTCGAACGGTTAATGGCATCGCCGCGTTTCAACGATGGCGTGCGCGCATTTTTCGATGACTTTCTGCGACTCGATGGCCTGACCACACTGTCTAAGGATGGCGTGATTTATCCGGCATTTTCTGCTCGCGCTGCCAGCGATGCTCGCGAGCAAACGTTGCGGACGATCAGTGAAGTGCTCGTGCATCAAGGCGGCAGTTATCTCGATCTTTTTACGACTCGACGCTTTGCGATGAATCGCACGCTGGGGCCGCTATATAACATCCCCGTCGCCAGCAAAGATTGGTCGTTTTATGAATTTCCGGAGGACGATCCGCGTCGTGGACTACTGACACAGGTAAGTTTTCTTGCTGCGCATTCGCACCCCGGCCGCACTTCACCTACTTTACGCGGCAAAGCTATTCGCGAAATTCTGATGTGCGAGGAAGTGCCGGCACCGCCCGCGAATGTGAATTTCGCAGTCGTGCAGGATGTCGACAACCCGGTCTTACGCACCACTCGCGAACGCGTGAACGCGCATTTGAATGATGAAGAGTGCGCAAGCTGCCACAAAAAAACCGATCCAATCGGTCTTGGGCTTGAGAAATTCGATGGCGTCGGGCAATTCCGCGCGATGGAAAACAATGCACCGATCGATGTCAGCGGCGATCTCGATAAAGTCACTTACAACGGCGCTGCAGAACTCGGCGCGGTGATGGCGAAATCGCCTGCGGTAGCCGCATGTCTTGTGCAATCGACTTATCGGTATGCCGTCGGCCGCGGTATCGAAAAAGATGAAAGAGCTGTTGTCGATTCCTACGAACAATTGTTCCTCAACAATGGTTACCGCTTCGTCGATTTAATGCGCGCCATTGCAGCGAATCCCGATTTTTATTCGATCAGTGCCGTTGCCGCTCGTAAAAACGTGGGTAATGGCGAGGAGAAATCATCATGAAAAGCAACATGACGCGTCGCAATTTCACATTGCGCGGCTTGATGGGCGGCGCAGCCGTGACAGTTGGAGTGCCATTGCTCGAATTTTTCCTCGATGCGAATGGCAAAGCCTATGCCGCTAATTTAGGCGGCGGTCAGCTGCCTTTACGCTTCGGCACCTGGTTCTGGGGTTGCGGCATGATTCCTTCGCGTTGGGTGCCAAAAACAATCGGCGAAAATTACGATCTGCTGCCGCAACTCGCACCCATTAAAGCCGTTCAGCAACACATTAATATTTTGTCGGGCTTCGATGTCGAGCTTGGCGCGAAAAGCAATCAACCGCATATTTCCGGCCCGACCGCGCTGCGCACTGGTGCTCCTGCCGATAACTGGCAGCAAATCGTTGCGCCGACTTTCGACGTATTGATCGCCGACGCGATTGGTTCGGGCTCGTATTTTCGCTCGATCGATTTCACGGCCGACGGCAATCCGCGCACGACATTTTCGTATCGCACCGGCAGCGCCATGAATGCTGCAACGCCATCGGCTGTCGATCTGTACACCAAAATTTTCGGAACCGATTTCCAAGATCCGAATTCCGCAACGTTTACACCCGATCCGAAAATCATGGTGCGTGAGAGCGTGCTATCGAGCGTTTCCGAGCAGCGTAAGAAATTGGAAAAAATGGTCAGCGCAACCGATCGCGAGCGCCTCGATCAATATTTCACTTCGCTGCGCGAAGTTGAACAGAAGCTGGCGCTGCAATTACAAAAACCGCCACCCGCGGAAGCCTGCACAATGCCGAGTGCGCCGGCGGCGCTGCCTGCCGGCACCGATTTCACCGACGTACAACTGCGCCGCACCAATCATCGCGTTATGTCGGAATTGCTGGCGATGGCGCTCGCCTGCAACCAAACCAAAGTATTCAATGTGGTTTTTTCCGAATCGGCATCCGATCTGCGTCACGCCGGCAATACCACCGGCTATCACCAAAGCACGCACGAAGAACTGATCGACCGCAGCCTGGGCTATCAACCGGTGGTCGATGCCTTCGCTACGCAAAGCATGGAGGCATGGGCCGACTTCGTATCGGTGTTGGCATCTATTAAGGAAGGCGACGGCACACTGCTCGACAACACCATGGTGTTCGCGCATTCGGATGTATCGATGGCGAAAAACCACGAAGTGCGTGGCATTCCGATGATGACCGCAGGCAAAGCGGGCGGCCGCGTTCGCACTGGCATTCACATTGCTGGCAAAGGCTCGCCGGTTAGTTGCGCGGGGCTGACCATGCAGCAATTGATGGGCGTCCCCACCGATGCATGGGGCATCGATGCGATGCGTACTAATCGCACAATCGGCGAATTGTTGGTTTAATACGCCGACTAATTTTTATCGGTCCCACCCCGAGGACCATCCGAGGAGAAATCGTGATTTTCAATGTCGGCCGCAAGACTTTTAATCGAACTGCATCGATAACAATTATCGCCACTTCGCTACTGAGCTTAGGTGCAATCGCAGCAACCCCTGAAATCGCTGCCGCGGTTAAATCCCGCAAAGCGAATTACAAAGAAATTGGCGGCGCATTCAAAACGATTAACGATGAAGTAAAAACCGGCGCCCCGGTGATCGATACGATTCAACCATTGGCGCAGGAAATCCTTAAACGCGGCACAATGCAAAAGGATTTTTTCCCTGCGGGTAGCGGTATTGAAAGCGGCGAGAAAACGCGCGCGAAATCGACCATCTGGACAAACAACGCCGATTTCCAAAAACAGCATAACGATTTCCTCGCAGCTGCCGAGCAACTGAACAAGGCGATTGCAAGCGGCGATAACAAAGCCATTGCCACCGCACAAAAAACACTGGGCGGCACCTGCAAATCGTGTCACGACCAGTATCGCGAAGCTGACGATTAATTCCTCGATATGACCACTGGCAACCGCGAAGCATCGGTCGAAGTGACTGATGCACCTTCGTTAAAAGTTTGGGACTTACCCGTCCGGCTGTTCCACTGGTCATTGGTCGTGCTGCTCGGTATTGCCTGGTGGAGTGCCGAACAGCGCGAGCTCGAATGGCATCGCTACGCCGGTTATTCAATATTGGCGCTTGTGCTGTTTCGTCTGCTATGGGGATTTTTCGGCAGCACGACGGCGCGCTTCATTAAATTCGTCAGCGGTCCGAAACGCGTTTTCCATTATCTGCGCCACGATCTATTTGCGCGCAAAAGCGCTCGTCATCACGGTCACAATCCACTCGGCGGCTGGAGCGTAATCGCGATGCTCGGGCTGCTGTTATTGCAAACCGTGCTCGGCCTGCTCTCGGTTGATGTCGACGGTATCGAATCCGGCCCGCTGTCGTATCTCGTCAGTTTCGAGACTGGCAGAATCGCTGCCGAAACTCACGCGCTGGTTTTTAATGGGTTGCTGATCATCATCGGCATACATATCGCCGCAGTATTGTTTTATCGCTTTTATAAACACGAAAATTTAGTCAGCGCGATGATCCTCGGCAGCAAACGCTGGCACGGCGAAAGCAAACCCATGCTGCATTTTCCGCCGGCACTGCGCGCTATCGTGCTATTTGCCCTGAGTGCGCTCGCTGTATTCATCATGGTGAAATTTTTCGGGCGTTAACCGTCAGACCGCTCTCCCCGATCGAATTTATTTATTCGCGTGCAAACACTCGATTCGCTGCTGCTCGATATTCGCGCCTGCAACCTTTGCGCAGATTTACCGTGCGGCCCACGTCCCGTATTACAGGTTTCGCCCGCAGCGAAAATTCTCATTGCCGCACAAGCGCCCGGTCGCAAAGTGCATGCGTCGGGAGTACCTTTCGATGATGCCAGCGGCGAACGTTTGCGTGCGTGGCTCGGCGTCACGCGCGAACAGTTTTATGACGCGAATCAGTTCGCGATTGTGCCAATGGGATTTTGTTATCCCGGCAAAGGCGTTTCCGGTGATTTAGCGCCCAGGCCAGAGTGCGCGCCGAAATGGCGAACCGCAGTGCTCGATCAATTAACGAACATCCAATTGACGTTGGTGATCGGCCAATACGCGCAGCATTTTCATTTACCGCAAAGCGCTACGAATCTCACCGATACGGTGCGCGGCTGGCGCGAACATTGGCCCTCTGTGCTGCCGCTGCCGCACCCTAGCCCACGCAACAATATCTGGCTGAAACGCAATGCGTGGTTTGAAGAGGAAGTATTGCCGCCACTGCGTCAGCGCATCGCCGACCTTTTGCAGTAGCGGCATATCGTATTACGCCGCAAAACCGCCATCGATATTCAAACTCGCGCCGGTGATATACCCCGCCTCGGCGCTGGCGAGATACGCAACGAAACTCGCAATTTCATCGGCCTGACCGTAACGGTTGATCGCCATCATGTTTTTCAGCGACTCCGCGAACTCGGTGTTATCGGGATTCATGTCGGTATCGACCGGACCCGGCTGCACATTGTTAACGGTGATGCCGCGCGAACCGAGATCGCGAGCCAACCCCTTCGTAAGACCTACGAGCGCCGACTTGCTCATCGCGTAAACCGCGCCGGGGCCAAACGGGATCCGATCGGCATTGGTGCTGCCGATCGTAATCACGCGCCCGCCTTCGCGCATATGTCGCGCTGCCGCCTGCGTCGCGACGAATACACTGCGCACATTGACCGCGAGCGTGCGATCGAAATCGGCGAGCTTGAATTCATCGAGCGGCGCCATCGCCAGCACGCCCGCGTTATTAACCAGAATATCGATGCTGCCGAAGGCGGTCGCAGCAGTATCGATCGCCTGCTGAATCGCCGCCGGCTCGGCGCTGTCGGCGCGCAACGCCAACGCGCGACCACCGCCCTGCTCGATATCCGCCACCACGGCGTGCGCCGCCTGTTCCGAGCTTGCGTAGCTGATCGCAACGGCCGCACCGTCGTGCGCCAGACGCTTCGCAATCGCTGCGCCGATACCGCGCGATCCGCCTTGAATGAACGCCACTTTGCCGGCCAGTGGTGCCGATGCTGCGGACGTAGATGAGAATGAAGACGAGAGTGTCGAAGTTGAATTGCTCATGATTGAACTCCTTGATTCGTGCGTGATGCGCCGTGGGTGTGAGCACAGTATCGACACATGATTAAGTCGCGAATAGACAGCAATCGCTCTATTCTGTTGATCCAAATGGTTTCAAATGAAGAGCGACAATCACGATGGAAACCCTGAACAGCATCGAATGTTTTGTCCGCAGCGTTGAAGGCGGCAGTTTTTCCGAAGCCGCGCGCAGGCTCGGACTGACCGCAGCGGCGGTCGGTAAAAATATCGCCAAGCTCGAAAAGAATTTAGGCGTGCGCTTGTTTCATCGCAGCACACGTCGCCTCACGCTGACCGAAGCCGGCGAGCGTTTTTACGATGAAGTGCGTGGAGGATTGAGCACGATTCAAAACGCCGTCGCGAATCTCGCGAGCGCAGACGGCAAACCGAGCGGCACATTGAAGGTGAGCATGGGCGCATCGTTCGGTTTGAATTACATGCTGCCGATGTTGCCCGAATTTCTCGAACGCTATCCCGCCATCACACCGGATTGGCAGCTCGATAATCGACAAGTCGATTTAATCGGCGAAGGTTACGACGCAGCAATCGGCGGCGGCATCGATTTACCACCGGGCGTCATTGCGCGCACACTCGCACCGGCGAATCGCGTACTGGTCGCCTCGCAAATTTATCTCGATAGCAAACCCAAAATAAAAACACCGGCCGATCTCGCCGTCAACGATGGCATCCGCGTGCGTTCGCCACAAAGCGGCCGTGTGCAGGCACCGCCATTACGCAATCGCGACAATCAACAAGTCGCTATCGATCTACCGTTGCGAATTGCAATGAGCGACCCCGATGCTGCGTGTATTGCCGCAGCAAATAATCTCGGCATTGCATTGGTCGCAATGCCGCAAGCATTGCCTTATCTACGCGATAAAATACTGCAACGCGTATTGCCGGATTGGTATGTCGACGCGGGAAATATTTCGATTTATTTCGCCGCGCATAAGTTACTGCCGGCAAAAACACGCGCGTTTATCGATTTTGTTGTCGAGAAAAGTAAAGAGCAGAAATGGGCGAAGGCGTTTGCGCCATAGACAGCCGGCGGTGGCTCTACCGAATCCAATTCTTCAATGGGGCGCTTCGTGAACACTATTGATATTGGCCTTGTAGAACAACGAGCCATAACCCTAAAACAGCCAAAAAATTTATCGTAAAAATCAAACCGCGAAGACGTACATTGGTCGTAAAAATTTGAACAAGACTGTGCAGCAGGCGGCCAACAACAAAAATCCATGCGAGCAATAAAATAATGCTTTGTGCTTGTCGGTGGATTAGTAGAAGACAAGCCACGTAAAAGAGGATCGGCCATTCAAACTGATTTGAGAGATTTGCGCTAATTCGCGGCTCAATTTTCGCCCAAGGATTACTGCCGTCCGGACGCTGGCCAATTTTCCAAACGCTGGGCGCTCTTGCAATGGTTAGCGCCACGTAGAGCAGTGAAGCCAAGCCAACATGAGCAATCATTGGGTAAATTAAGAAATTCGTCATCGATAATGTCTCAGCGTCGCTTTGAAATGAAACCTATCTATTATTGCGCCCTACGCGCCTGATTACAGGGTACATGCAGGATCAACTTATCGATCAGCTCTCGGGGTCGAACCCAAACTCGCGCAACTCCTGCGAACAGCGGCAGGCTTTAGCAATTCTCGTGGCCCACTCGATAGCGGCCTCGCGCGATGCCAATTCCAGAACGCAGAAACCGCCGTCGAACTCTTTAGTCTGCGGATAGATATCGTTCGTGACGGTGCCATCAGCGGCGACCATCTGTGGCGCGACGGCTGCGTTAATCCCACCACCGAACACATAGACCCCTGCAGCTTTCGCCTCGCGTATAACCGCATGCGACGCTTCACTGACAGCGGGTAAATCATCATCGGAAATATTCATCGCTCGCGCGGGAAAAGAGATTAGGTATTTCATCATCGGATTCTCTAGTTATGAGTGCGATATTGGTTGCAATGCCCGACGCCAAACTTCACCTCGGAGCATGTCGCGCCGGTGATATATCCCGCTTCGACGCTGAATTGCTAACTTAAATCGGTTTCGCGAATATCCATCGCAATGCGCGCCAAGTCGTTGCCGAACTGGTGTCCGCCATGACTGATCGCGCGAGCAATTGCCTGGGGGATTTGTTCGGCATGAAGCACCAGATGGGTGAACGGAACAATTTCGTCATCACGGCAATGGTAGAAAAATATCCGCGGAATCAACGCCAGCTTTTCGGCAATTTTTCGCGGCAGTTTGAGGTCATCGAAGTTCCATTGATTATCGTCCCATGTGGGAGCGGCAAGCACGAACAGCCCGGCGATGGAATGCTCGAAGTTCGCATCCGATAAATACTGCAACAGAATCGACCCGCCTACCGAGTGCGCCACCAGAATCACTTTCCCCGATATCTTCGATAGTTCCGAAGAAATCTTCTGCCCCCAAACCTCTACGCTCGGATTGGATTCATCCGGCATTCGCGGGTAGCGCACATCGTAGTCCGGCCCGAGTGCATGCCTCAAAGAGGCTGCAAGTAATTTGTCTTCGGCGTATGCGCCGTCGCCGCCGCCCTGAATGAAAAGAGCGCAGGTGCTCATTTCCGTCCAACCGCACAGA
>CBFHCK010000089.1:0-8572 GCA_965653955.1 uncultured Spongiibacteraceae bacterium | reverse complement strand
ATGTCGTGGCCGGTGTCGGCGCTGTGGGCCTCGACGCGCAGGAAACGGCCGACGCCAATGGCCTGACCCGCGCTGATATGGATGCATTCGCGACCGAATCGTTGGTGCGTGCGAAACGCGCCATCGATGCTGGCTGGTTGGCGGATGAAATCGTGCCGGTATCGATTAAAACGCGCCAGGGCGAAACCATCGTTAAAGATGACGAACAACCGCTGTCGGCAAAACTCGAAAAAATTCCCACGCTGAAACCCGCGTTTAAAAAAGACGGCACCGTCACCGCAGCAAACTCGAGCTCGATCTCGGATGGCGCTTCAGCTCTGGTATTGATGAACGAAAGTGTCGCGAATGCGCGTGGCCTGAAACCGTTTGCTCGGATCGTCGGCCATGCACGCCACTCTCATCAACCGGAATTGTTCACGATTGCACCCATCGGCGCAGTGCAAAAATTACTGAAAAAAATCGGCTGGTCGAAGGAGGATGTGGACCTGTGGGAAATCAACGAAGCCTTTGCCATGGTTACCATGTTGGCGATGCGCGACCTTGAGTTGAGCCATGACAAAGTAAATGTGCACGGCGGCGCATGCGCACAGGGCCACCCGATCGGTTCCACCGGTTCCCGCTTGATCGTCACACTGATGCATTCGTTAAAAAAATACGGCAAGAAAAAAGGTGTGGCGGCGTTGTGTATTGGCGGCGGAGAAGCGCTGGCAATAGCCATTGAATTGATCTAGACGACATCATTTGTAAAAAACGTTTTACGTCGTGTAAATAACACAATAAAAAAGCCCGGATAGTCCGGGCTTTTTTATTGGTTTTCCACTTGCGGAATAAAATTAATTTTTGGAAAATCTTTTACAGACTTATTTGATCTCGCTATTCTTCGATTCAATGCACTCGCTGCACAACATCAATAACGATTTAAATTCGCGCATCGAAAAGACTTAGAACGCGTAAAGAGACACCGGAAATTTATTTGCGCGTTGAAGAATTTTAACCAACGTTAAATACGCTTCCTTACCACAACATAAGCTGCAGACACATTATGCGTACAACAGTGAAATGGTTTAACCCGTCAAAGGGCTATGGCTTTCTTGAGAACGGTACTGGTCCCGACATTTACGTCAACGCGAAAAGCTTGCGCGGTATGGACAAGATCAGCGTCGGCGATGTCGTCGAGTTCGAATGCCATGTATTCGAGGGTAAGCTGGTTGCTCGTCACGTTCATCCGGTACGCAAACCGCAACGTGAACAGTTCAACCGGATTCAACAACCGCACTTCGTTATGCAATAACCCTATTTCATCCGCGCAGTCGCACCATCTCTAGAGATGGTGCTAATTGCTGTATGAATTAGCACAGCCTGCCCGTAATCAGCGATCGACGTTGTTCGATTGTGTGAACTGCAGTGCTCGATGCATGCTTATCGCCACATGCTCTGCCACCTGCTTCGCACGCTCCGCATGCGGACCGGCAAAATTGTTATCGACCGTTTCGCGAAAATACTGTAGCCAACGTTCGAAATCCGCTTTGCGCAATGGCTGTTTGGAATGAATGGCCCGGTGAATATTCATCGTATGCCGTCGATAATCGGTGCCGCCCAGCAATAATTTTTCCCAATAACTGCAGATCAGCGGCAAGTGCTTCTGCAAATCTATCTGTGCGACATCGAGAAAAATCGGCGCGAGCCGTTCATCGTTCAGCAGTTGCGCGTAAAACGCCTGCACAAAACGACGAATATGCTCGGGGGAATCGAGATCAGGTTTAACTGCTGTCGACATAAAAATCCTCGCCTGTAAATTTGCGAGATCAGGATTTTTTCTTGTTCGACTTTTTCACGTGCTGAATCATGCGACGGCGACGTTCGGTTTGCTTTTCAGTCAGCACATTTCGCTTACCGGCAAATGGATTCTCGCTGGTGCGAAACTCGATACGTACCGGCGTACCAATCAACTTCAGTTCGCGCCGGAATACTTTTTCGAGATAGCGACGATACGCACGCGGCACATCATCGGTCTGGTTGCCATGAATCACGATCAATGGCGGATTGCTGCCGCCCGCATGGGCATAGCGCAATTTGATGCGACGCCCGTTTACCAGCGGCGGCGCATGCTCGAATACAGCCCGCTCGAGAATCTGGCTGAGATTGTGCGTTTGCAATTTCTGTGTGGCGGCGCGATAAGCAATTCGCACTGAATCGTAAAGATGACCAACGCCAGTGCCATGTAATGCAGAAATAAAATGAATTTGCGCGTAGTCGATAAATTGCAGACGGCGCTCTAATTCATTTTTTACATACTGCTTATGCTGATCTTCAAGACCGTCCCATTTATTGATCGCAACTACCAGCGCGCGGCCGGCATCGATGACGTGACCAAGCAGATGCAAATCCTGATCGACAACGCCTTCGCTGGCATCGAGTACGAGAATGACTACGTTCGCATCGTCGACTGCCTTGAGCGTTTTTACGATCGAAAACTTTTCGACAACTTCCGAAACATTTTTGCGCCGACGAATACCGGCCGTATCGATTAGCGTAAAAATTTCTTCGTTGCGCTCGTAACGGATATAAACGCTGTCGCGCGTGGTGCCGGGCTGATCGTAAACGACGACGCGATCTTCGCCGAGCAGGCGATTCACCAATGTCGATTTGCCTACATTGGGGCGCCCGACAATCGCAATCTTGATACCTGGATCGACATCGGTTTCGGCGGACGCGGCTTGCTCCGGCTCGGGAAACAAGTTGAGCATGTCATCGAGCAATGGCCGCAAACCACGACCGTGCGTTGCTGTCGTGGGATAAATCTTGCTCGCACCAAGACGCGAGATTTCGGCGAGTGCGACATCCTCATTGATGCCATCGATTTTATTCGCGACAAAAAATATCGGTTTGTTTTTCGCGCGCAACCGTTGCGCCAATTGCTCATCGAGCGCATTCAACCCTTCGCGGGCGTCGAGCATAAACACTACGGCATCGGCTTCGTCCACTGCTTGCTGCGACTGATGCGCAACGGCCGAATCGATGCCCTCTTCCTGACCGGTCAGACCGGCAGTGTCGATAACGATGAAATGGCGAGCGCCGAATTTGGCCTCGCCGTACTGACGATCGCGCGTGAGGCCGGGAAAGTTCGCCACAAGGGCGTCCTGCGTTTTTGTCAGTCGATTAAATAATGTCGACTTACCCACATTGGGCCGACCGACGAGCGCGAATACAGGAATCATTTTGCTTGAGCCTCAGACTGCATCGTGCGAACAAACACACAACGCATCGCCGGCTACTTCTCCAATTGATAGGCGGCGAGAGTGCCGCTGTTGCCATATACATACATGACGTCGTCGACGACGATCGGCGCAACGCGAATGCCATCGCTGTCGACACGCATACGCGCGGCAAAATGACCGTCGATTTGCGAAAGCAAATGCAAATAGCCTTCGATATCGCCGACAACAACATAATTATCGAGCACTGCAGAACCGCTTAATTGCCTGCGCGCCAACGCCGTTTGTTCCCAGCGCACGCCCTGATTGTTCTTGCTGAAAGCGGTAACGCTGCCGGCTGCGCCGGTGAGATACACGTTGCCATAACCTTCGCTGAGCCCTACATAACTGGACGCAGCAGCATCCCAGGTACGACGGCCGCTACGCAGATCAATTGCGGCTAATCGACCTTGAAAGGATGCGACGTAAAGCGTGTCGTCATCGATCAGCATGTCGCCACCCACATCGATTTGCCGCTCGATTTCGGAGCTGCCCTGGCTGACACCCACACGGGCTTCCCACAGCTGAGTGCCATTCTCCAATTGCAATGCGATAACTTTGCCGGTGCCAAGACCTGCGATCACCGCGCCGTTATGCAGTAAAGGCGCTGCACTTGCGCGCAGACTTAACACCGGTGCGGTGCCGTTATAACTCCATTTTTTTTCGCCGTTCGCAGCACTCAGCCCGAACAGATCGCCGCTAAACGTCAGCACGGCCACTACATCGTTTTCACAAACCGGCGGCGCCAGTACCTGTGCGTTGAGTTGAATATGCCACTGCGTTTTGCCGGTTTCCTCACTCAATGCCCATACGCCGCCATCTTCGGATGCGACGAACGCGAGTCCGCAGCCGATGCCAACACCACCGCTGATCGGGCGATCGATGTCCGCGTCCCACAGCGAACGTCCCGTCAGACGATCGTAAGCTTCGACATCACCATTCGCAGCGGCGGCGATGATTTTGCTGCCATGCACTGCGGGGGTCAGGCGGTTGTACAACTCGCCCTGACCATTGCCGATGCCATGACTCCACATCTTGTCGAAATCACGCTCGGCTTTGAATTCAGGCAAAGGCGCCGGGCCCTGCTCTTTTTCTTCCTGCGTCGAGCACGCGAACAATGTCGTCAGACAGAGCGTGGCGATGGCCGTACGTAAAACAGGATTCCAACGGATTACATCGAGCGAACGCGTAGCCTTCATGCTCATGCTCCCTGTTCCACAGCTTTTTCTTCGGGCTGGAGATCGCGCAATTTCATCTCAAGCAACGGATCGTTGACCGGGGTCGTCATCGCGCGATCGAGATCACGTGCTTTTTGATACGCAGTCTTGGCGGCATCGGCATTACCGCGCGCCAATTCGATATCGCCGCGTACCTGCATGAATGCCGCTGCGTAACTGCCCGCGTTTTTCTCATCCAACAAAACCAACGCCGCATCACCTTCGCCTTTGGCGTGCAAAACACGGGCGAGTCGCAACTGCGTTATCGCTTTAATTTCGGGGGAAGGTTTGTGTTCAAGCACCCAGCGCAACTCAGTTTCGGCACGGGGTAAATCGTTCTGTTGAACCGCGATCCTCGCGTTGAACAGCGCAGCAAACTGCGCATAACTTGAATTTTCGAAATCTTTTTTCAACGTATCCGCGTGATGGCGGGCAGTCGCGATTTTTTCGCTATCGCTCTGCGTTTCCAATTGACGCACGCTCTGCAATAAATTCTCGTACATCACAGAGGCCGCTTCGCGCTGATGTATTTGACGTTGCTGCCAGCTATAAATACCGAATGCCGCTACCGCAGCGGTTAATACGCCGAGCAAAAGTTGGCGGCCATTTTCGCGAAACCAACGTTTTAACGCTTCGAATTGCTCTTCTTCGGTTTTGTAAACTTCCACCATGACACCTCGTTATTTATTGTCGGGTCGATTGAGTGCGAGACCGTTAATTGGAAAGCGGCAACTGCAATGCTTCGACAATCGCGTTGACTATTTCGGTGCGTGGTAGCGTTTGCTGTTCGCGTTGTTCATCGCGCAACCACTTCACATTAACAACGTCGTTATCGATTTCCTGATCACCGATAATCAACGCGAGCACCGCGCCGGATTTATCGGCTTTTTTAAACTGACTTTTAAAACTGCCACCGCCGCAGTTCGCTATCACGCGCAACTGCGGTAACCGATCGCGCAATTGCTCTGCCAGCACAACACCCTGACTCGCCGCACGCTCGCCGGCAGCGATGATATAGACCTGGGGCAGCAGATTAATATCCGCTGCGTTTCTACCGCACGCTTCGAGCAACAGACAAATACGTTCAAGGCCAATACCAAAGCCAAATGCCGGCGTCGATTTGCCGCCAAGCTGCTCAACCAAGCCATCGTAGCGCCCACCGGCACATACTGTCGCCTGCGCCCCGAGCTTATCGGTGGTCCATTCGAACACGGTCTTGCCGTAATAATCGAGCCCGCGCACCAGCGCCGGATTAATCGTGTAGCGGACGCCACCGGCATCGAGCAACGCACGTAATTGAGCGAAGTGCTCAAGCGATTCGGCATCGAGATAATCGTGAAACGACGGCGCACCCACCAAAATCTTGCGAGTGTTTTCGTCCTTGCTGTCGAGAATGCGCAATGGATTGGTATGCAGACGACGCTGGCTGTCTTCGTCGAGCTGCGTTACGAACTGTTGTAGATAGGCGACTAACGCCGTTTTGAATTCATTCCGCGCCGCGGCAGAACCAATGCTGTTTAACTCGAGCGTGACGTTATCGCTCACGCCGAGCGCGCGCCACAGCCGCGCCGTTAGAAAAATAAGCTCCGCATCGATATCGGGACCGCTCATTCCGAACGCTTCAACGCCGATCTGATGAAACTGGCGCAAGCGGCCTTTCTGTGGACGCTCGTGCCGAAACATCGGGCCGGTGTACCACAGGCGCTGCGTTTGGTTGAACAACAAACCATTTTGCTCGCAGGCGCGCACACAACCAGCGGTACCCTCGGGGCGGAGCGTCAAGCTGTCGCCGTTGCGATCTTCGAAGGTATACATTTCTTTTTCGACGATGTCGGTCACTTCGCCGATCGAACGCTGGAATAACTCAGTTTGTTCGAGAATGGGAAAGCGAATTTCCTGATAGCCGTAAGCCGCCAGCAATTGCGCTGCGGTGCGCTCGATGTATTGCCAAAGCGGCGTCTGCTCGGGAAGGATGTCATTCATCCCCCGGATCGATTGGATCTTGCTCATCGAAAACTCGAATTGAATTGGGATAAAGCGGCGGCGCGTTGCCGCGCGAGCGCGGCATGGCCGGCATTATAAGCGAAACGCGCGCTCAGCCTTGAGCAATAAGATCTTTTTCCGCCTGCTGCTTGGCCGCGGCCTTCTCTCTGATCAGCTTTTCGAGATGGTCGATCAACTCTTCGTTGACGACTTTATGGTCGGGATTGCCATCCACGTACACGAGATTGTTCGGCGAACCGCCGGTAAGACCGATATCCGCTTCCTTCGCCTCACCGGGTCCGTTGACGATACAGCCGATTACGGCGACATCGAGCGGAACATTCAGGTCTTCGAGCCGGCTCTCCAACGCATTCATTGTGGAAATGACATCGAAATTCTGCCGCGAGCAACTCGGACACGCGATGAAGTTGATACCCCGCGTACGCAATTTGAGGCTCTTCAGAATCTCGTAGCCGACCTTCACTTCCTCGACAACATCGGCCGCCAACGAAATACGAATCGTGTCGCCGATGCCATCCATCAATAGCAAGCCGAGACCCACAGCGGATTTGACGGTACCGCCACGCAGCCCGCCCGCTTCGGTAATGCCGAGGTGCAGCGGCTGATCGATCAGCGTAGCGATCTTGCGGTACGCCGCCACTGCCATGAATACATCGGAGGCTTTAACGCTCAATTTAAAGTCGGGGAAGTTCAGCCGGTCGAGAATTTCCACATGCCGCATCGCGGATTCGACGAGTGCATCGGGTGTCGGTTCGCCGTATTTTTTTTGCAGATCCTTTTCCAATGAACCCGCATTGACGCCGATACGGATCGGAATGTTCTTGTCGCGCGCGCAATCGACCACGGCGCGCACGCGATCTTCCCGACCGATATTGCCCGGGTTGATACGCAAGCAATCGACGCCATACTCGGCAACCTTCAGCGCAATTTTGTAATCGAAATGAATGTCGGCAACGAGCGCGGTATCGACCTGCTGGCGAATCAGCTTGAAAGCTTCGGCGGCTTCCATCGTCGGAATCGAAATCCTAACAATGTCGGCACCGGCGTCGGTCGCGCGCTTTATCTGCGCAACGGTGGCGGCAACATCGCAGGTTTCAGTGTTAGTCATGGTCTGCACGGCGATCGGCGCGTCGCCGCCTACCGGCACCTTGCCGACCCAAATCTGCCGAGATAAGCGGCGACGAATGGGCGATTCGAATTTCATTCAACCAATTCCTGCAACGTAATGATGTCGATCAACTACTGCCGACAATCAGACGAGTGGAGCGCGCGCCCTCGGGCACATCGACTTTGACGGGCGTGCCGTTATAGGCCATCGCCACACCCGGCGCATAACCGAGCAGCACCTTGAATGGACCGCGACCTTCAAGCTGCAATTCCTCGTCCGCGTGCTTTAACGTTGCGAGTAGCAGCTTATTGTCGCGATCCTTGATCTCGACCCAGCAATCGGCAGAAAACCGCAGACTGAGCTTATCGATATCCGCCACAACCGCGCTTGGTGTTGCATCGCTCGCATCGGCATTTGGCTGGTCGGTATTCGCCGCCGGCGCAGGTGCTGGTGGCGTTGGCAGCAATTGGACGCTGTCGAACAGCGCACTTTCCGTGTCGCTGTTCAACGCCGAATCGATTCCGCCTAACTCACTCGATGTCTGCGCCGTCAGCGACAACATCTGCCCCTGATCGCGATGCTGCTGCCAGCCCCAGAGCGCCGCCAATACCAATACGGTCGCAGCAATACCGGAGTACCGCCGCCAGTAGCTCGCGCGCCGATTCAAACTGACCGGCCGCCAGTTCGTATCGCGCTTGCCGAGCAATATGGATGGCGCTGCGGGTTGCGACGAGCCACGATAAACACACAGCACATCGTCGGGATTCAGCTTAAGCAGACGGGCATAAGCACGCAGATGCCCTTTCGCGAAAATCTCGCCGGGGAACTGATCGTATCGATCCTCCTCCAGCGCCGTGACTAACGACGGCAGCAGATTCAACTGCTCCGCCACCGTTTCACGTGTATACCCGGCGCGCTCGCGCCCCTGCCGCAGCAGGCTTCCCGGGGTATTCGATTCGTTGTGCGCCGTATCGTCCATGCTGGCGTTA
>CBFHCK010000088.1:0-8612 GCA_965653955.1 uncultured Spongiibacteraceae bacterium | reverse complement strand
ATCGAGATCCTGACCGACTTCGCGCTCGTCGATCGGCACGGTATCGATACTTGCGAGTCCTTTAATGCCGGCTTCGACGATTGTCAGGTTCGCGCTATACACGGCACGCGAATAGTCGCCTTTTGCGTTGGTTCGATACGGCGGCGCGAGCCGAATCATCACGTCGTCGGTCGAGCCATTGGTCGGCCAGAACGTCGATGGAAACGGTTTGTAATTGAACGCGACCCAATGGCTGCCGTCCTTCGCAAACCCTTCCGCATCGAAAGCCGCCGCACCGCGCTCCAGACCGTGCAGATCCGGAATCCACCCCTTGAAGCCGGCTGCGCGCAATCGTGGCGCCAACTCGCTGTAGTTGTCCTGCGCGATCCACTGCCGAATCTCCGCATCGCTGATACGCGCCACGCGCTCGCTGCGATCCTCGAACAGATTGCGCCAATGATTGGTCATGCCGAGTTCGCTGAAGCTGTATGCCACTTGCAGAGCGGCATCGTCCATCGTGTTTTCGCGCCCCGGCAGCGCATTTTGATGGCAGACGTAACACGGGTTATGGCGACCCTCGGTGCGTGTGTAGCATTGCGGCGGAATGACCGCTTCGCGGTTATACGTGGCCGCGACCGGATGCACATTGAGACGCGGCGGCATCACATCGACGCTGACGCGCAATTGATCGAGCAACTGCTCGTAAGGGCTCGGAGATTTTTCCGCTATCGATACGGGTTGCGCCGACAGGTCGGCCATGAAAAACGCGGCGAAAAGGATGACGCCCGTACGAAAATACACGATGATCTGCTCCGCTTTGAATTGCCCGATTCAGCCGGGCAACCTAGCAGCGCAATATGTCGATTCGATGAATCACATTGCTCTACCCATCTCGTAGAACACTGCGCTTCGCCGTTTAACTCGTTGTCACTCAAATCGCCCCGGAGTATCCGCAATGCCGTTCAATCGCCGCCAGCTCGTGCCACTCGTATTGCTCGGCCTCTGGCTCGGCGCGGCGTATTGGCTGCGCTTTTATCTGATGGAAAATCTGCGTTGGGTCGATATTTGCGGACCGAACAGCCCCGAGCCGCAATGTGCGATTCGCAGCAATCTGGGCTTGGCGATTCACTTTCGCGTGCTGGCGTGGGTGGCGGTTGTCGCCGCGCTTTTGGCTTTTTTTCTGAAGGGAAAAGCAGGACGGGTGCTGGCGTGGGTCAGCTTGATATTTACGCTGCCCGCGCTCGCGCTTTATACGGTGACAATGGCGGTTTTTGCGTTGCTGCTGGCCGGAATGCGGTTAGTGCGCGATGAGCGCAGCGTCTCAGCCGGTTGAGATCGCTGCGGTCGATGCGGCTGCGCGTCCACTGCTAAAGGCCCACGAACGCGTTAACGCCAACACCAGTAATGCGGACGTCGCGGCCCAACCCAGAGCCTGTGCGTTGCGCCAGGTTTCTTCCCAGAGCTGGAACGGAATACCCACTGCAATCACCAGCAACAGCAACGCAAGTTCTCGCTTCGGCGCCTGAGTCGGCAGGCGCAGAAATACCAGCGCCGGCAACAACAACACGTAGCTCGGAAATAACCGATAACGCGGATCGAAAACCAGTTGCAGCATCAGCACCGCCGCCACAAATGCGGTGACTATTAACAACCGGCCGGCGTTTACTTCAAGTCGCAAAAACACCCGACCACGCTTCGATGCGACGGGCGCAAACGCCAGTGCGGCACGCAACAGAATGGCCGCATTCAATATCGTCAGCGCGATGGTCCATAGCCATTCCCAACTATCGCGATTCGCGAAGGCGGCCTGATGCCACCAGAGC
Source organism: uncultured Spongiibacteraceae bacterium (assembly GCA_965653955.1). GTDB lineage: Bacteria > Pseudomonadota > Gammaproteobacteria > Pseudomonadales > CAMLJR01 > CAMLJR01. Next base: position 6,810 of record CBFHCK010000088.1, on the reverse strand, counting down.
GCAATGCACGCACCACCAATCGCGCCGAACACCGGAATCAACAATGCGGCTTCACGTGTGGCCGGCACTCCCGCGACGATCAGCGTCAGCAGCAATATTCCTCCCGAGACGATCAGCCAATGCTGCCAATCCGGCACATTCGACACCGGCCCGGCAAGAATTTGCTTGTCGTGGCGATCGGCATCGAACAACCCCCAATAGCCGCCCACTGCCCCCTCGTTATTACGTTTCCATGGCTGATCGAACGCCTCGATGATGTTGTATTGCCAGCCATTGTGCTCAGCCATTGCAACGAAACCGCGCGTGAATCGCGCCTGTTCGATGCGACTCGCTATCGCCGTTTCGCGCTGCCTGCCTTCGCTCGGCCAACCGACCTCGCCGATGAAAATATCCTTCGGTGCGAGCCGGCGTTCGAACTCCGCATGCACCTCGGCGATGTGTTCGAGGGCGCGCGCGCCGCTGGTCGGCTCATCCTCCCAGTACGGCAGTAAATGGATAGTAACGAAATCCACCACGGGCGCGATTTGCGGATGCTTGATCCAGAATTCCCACACGTCGGCATACGTTACCGGCTGCGCTACACGCTGCTTCACTTCGGTAATCAGTTCGGCAAGACGTTGTGCGGAAATGTCCTTTCGCAGCAGCGCCTCGTTACCGACGATCACCGACTGCACGATGTGCGGATAGCGATTCGCGGCGGCGATCAGCTGCTCGATTTCGAGCCGTGTATTTTTTTCGTCCGGGCTGACCCAGGCGCCGAGCATGACCTTAAGACCGTGCTTATGTGCGAGCTCCGGCAATCCCTCGAAGCCGGTCATCGAATAAGTACGCACGCATGAAAAATATTGCGACAACAACGCCAAATCGGCATCCATGCGTTCCGGGCGAATCACGAAATGATCGAGCGGCGATTGATCTTTATCGAACGGGCTGTACGAAACGCACTGCAACTTGTGCGTCGCCGATGCGGCTTCCGGTAACCTCACCTGCTGACCCTGCCAACTCCAATAACCGCCGAGCAACGCGGCCGATAGCAGAATCGAGATTAGATAGACAGGCACGACAAGACGGTTGGCTGACAACATGAATAATTCGAGCTCAGCAGATAAGTGAGATCAGCGGATGCTGCTCAACGGGTATCAAGATGTTGTAATCACGAAGCGCGTGCCGAGGCACGGCGCGCCTTCAAAAACTCCACCACGATTGGCAATACCGAAATTCCAATGATCGCGAATATCACCAGCGTGAAATTACTTTTTACCGCGGGCAGATTGCCGAAGAAATAACCCAGCAACAAAAAGCTCCAAACCCATAACAGCGCGCCGACGACGTTGTATGCAAGGAAGCGGCGATAATTCATCGCGCCGACGCCGGCCACGAACGGTGCGAATGTGCGAATGATCGGCACGAAGCGGGCGATGATGATGGTTTTGCCGCCATGTTTTTCGTAGAACGCCTCGGTGCGTACAAGATGCTGCCGATTGAGCCAACGATAATCGCGACTGAATACCTTTGGGCCGAAATAATGACCGATCGCGTAGTTCAGCGAGTCGCCCGCAATCGCGGCGATGCTGAGCGCCGCGCCGAGCAGCCATAAATCGAAATCGCCCTTGGCGGTGAATGCCCCAGCGGCAAACAGCAGCGAATCGCCCGGTAGAAATGGCATAACGACCAAGCCCGTTTCTACAAATACAATCGCGAACAGAATGACGTAAGTCTGCACGCCGTAGTCGCGAATCAGCTCGCTCAAATGCACATCGATATGCAGAATGAAATCGATCAAATACTTCACATATTCCATGCCTGACAACCTTTTCTTCAAACCGTGAAAACGCTCAATACGGCTACGGAGCGCCGGCGGCATGGTAGCAGAGTCGTTGCTGGCGAGCGCTATCGCGGACCAGCGCACTGTTGGAAGCAAGAACTTTATCTTAGAATGACTGCCCTTTCCGGATAGCTGTGCCTCCGAATCCCATGGCTGAAATTAATAATCCCCCGCGCAATTACACCAACCTCTTTCACGTGATTTTCGTGCTGTTCAGTCTGAGCGCGATCACGCTCGGTCTGTGGACACTACTCAATCGCCCGGAAGAAGTGCCGTCGTGGCCGGATGAAATTTCCGGCTTCGCGTATTCGCCGTTTCGTTTCGGGCAGAGCCCGATCACCGAAACGTATCCGAGCATCGAACAAATTGAAGAGGATATGGCGCTGCTCGCGAAGCACACCAAACACATTCGTATTTATTCGGTAAAAGATATTCAGGGCGAGATTCCGCATCTCGCCGCGAAATACGGCCTCAGCGTGACGCTCGGTGCCTGGCTCACCAACGAGCGCGAACAAAATCTGCTCGAATTGAATCGCCTGATCGATGTCGTCAATAACAGCGACAACATCGAGCGCATCATCGTCGGCAACGAAACATTATTGCGCCAGGAGCTGACGGGCGAAGACCTGGTTGCGTACATCAATTATGTGCGCCAGGGCATCAATCGAAAAATTCCGATCTCAACCGCCGACTCGTGGGACTTCTGGCTGAAAGAAAAACGACTCGGCGAATCGGTCGATTTTCTTGGCGCGCACTTTCTGCCGTACTGGAAAGGCCAACCCGTCGAATATGCGAACACCGATATTTTCGCTTCTTACGACAAACTTAAAAGCGAACCCGAATATAAAGACAAACCGATCCTGATGGCGGAAGTCGGCTGGCCAAGCCGAGGTCGCGAGCGCGGCGAAGCACAAACATCGGAAGCGATCGAAGGCAAATTCATTCGCTCATTCGTTGCGTTAGCCGAAAAGAAAAATCATCAATACTTCCTGATGGAAGCCTTCGATCAACCGTGGAAAATGAAACAGGAAGGCGCGGTCGGCGCGTATTGGGGTGTGTTCAACGCAGATCGTCAGCCAAAATTTGCATTAAAGGGTCCGCTGCAACCGATACCGCATTGGCGCACGCTGGTGGCAACGACGATTGCGCTCGGCATTCTCAGCTTTCTGATGTTCTTGATCGATGCACGCAACATGCGTCGTCGCGCGGTTAGCTTCCTCGCCGTGATTGCATTCATCACCACATCGAGTCTCGTATATATCGCGTATCAAATACTCGATCCGTATGCATCGACGGGGACGATTATTCTCGGCGTCATTTTATCGCTGAGCGCAATTGGCGTTGCGACGGTGCTCTTTGTTGAAGCACATGAATGGGCTGAAGCCGTGTGGGTGTTGCGACGCAAACGTCCGTTCGGCCCTGCGCCAGAAGTAGAAAACAGCCGACAACCGAAAGTCTCGATTCATGTGCCGTGCTACAACGAGCCGCCGGATATGGTGATCGAGACAATCGAGGCTCTGCGTAAATTGCGTTACGACAATTACGAAGTGCTTATCGTCGACAACAACACCAAGGACGAGTCGGTATGGCGCCCGGTCGAAGAATACTGTCAGCAGATCAACGATCCGCGCTACCGCTTCTTTCATGTCGCACCCCTCGAAGGCTTCAAAGGCGGCGCGCTTAATTTTGCGCTGCGCAATACGGTTGCCGATGCCGAAATCATTGCGGTGATCGATAGCGACTATCAGGTCAGCGAAAGATGGCTGCGCGATCTCATTCCGCATTTCGAAAATCCGCGCATCGCCATCGTGCAGGCGCCACAGGATTATCGCGATGGCGACGAAACACTCTTCAAGAAAATGTGTTACGCCGAATACCAGGGCTTCTTTCATATCGGCATGGTCACACGCAACGACCGCAACGCGATCATTCAGCACGGCACGATGACGATGGTACGGCGTACGGTGCTCGAAGAGCTTGGCGGTTGGGGTGAAGATACGATCACCGAAGATGCCGAACTCGGCTTGCGCGTTTTCCATCACGGTTACGAAGCGGCTTACATCGAAGATAGCTACGGCAAAGGTCTGATTCCCGACAACTTCATCGACTATCGCAAACAACGTTTCCGCTGGGCCTATGGCTCGGTTCAGATCATGCGCAAATATGCGCGCCCATTATTTCTTGGCGGCGAGACCCGACTCACACTCGGTCAGCGTTACCACTTTATTGCCGGTTGGTTGCCCTGGATCGCCGACGGTATGAATTTGTTTTTCACGCTCGGCGCGCTGCTGTGGTCATTCGGGATGATTATTTCGCAGCAGATCGATCCGCCACTCGCGGTATATGCGATACCACCACTGGCGCTGTTTTTCTTCAAACTGGCGAAACTGTATTACGTCTATCGCAGCCGCGTCGGCACCGATCAAAAAACAACGCTGCAAGCCGCACTCGCGGGACTCGCACTCAGCTTCGTCATTTCGAAGGCGATGTTGTACGGCATCTTCACCAGTAAAATTCCTTTCTTGCGCACACCGAAAATGAAAGATCGCGAATCGGTTTGGTTTGCGTTACTGCTGGTGTCGGAAGAACTGATCATTACGTTGCTGCTCTGGGGCGCTGCCATCGGCATCATCATTCGTCGGCCCGATGAAATCTCCGCGACGGATCTGCGGCTGTGGTTAATCGCACTGTTCATTCAATCACTGCCGTACTTCGCCGCAGTGGTGATGTCGATTGTGTCCAGTGCCAAGCCTTTTACGCCGGCTACCGCGACTACGCCCTCGCCCGTTAATTAATAGCCCACATCGGCGGCGGATTTTTTCCGCCGCCATCGTTCCTCGCGAACGATGTGCGTTAAATATTTTCTGTTATCGTTCGTCATCGACAACGTTTGGTCGTGCGCATCCCCGGCTATCGAGAGGCAACGATGCCAATACAACTCGGACAATTCGAATTTACCGATAGCCTTGGATTGATCTGCGGCTTCTCACTCGAAGAAAATGGGCCGGCATTACCGCTACATTGGGAACGCCAGCGCGACGACACAACGGAAACTGCGGCCTGGCCATTCGACAAACCGGTGTGGCTGCATTTCAATCTGGCAGATACCCGCGCCACACAATGGATTGCAGCATGTGTATTGATCCCGCAAGAAGCGCGGGAACTATTGCTGGATATCGACGCGCATATTCGCAGCGAAATATTCGATGACGGCTTCGCTCTGGTCATCGCCGATCTACATCACGATTTCAAAGACGATCCCGAAGGCCTCGGCGTTTTGCGTGTCTATGCCGATCACCGCTGCGTTATCACCGGTAGACGTCATCCATTAAAAGCGGTCGATCAATTACGCCGCACGATGATGCGCGGGTTGGAAGTGCCAAGCACCATCGAGTTGTTCGGCCATCTCATCCAGGATCTCGGTGAAGTTCTTCATGGCGTGATAAAAAATTTCAGCGATACGGTCGATGACACCGAGGATCAAATTCTCGCCGGCCGCTTACAGGATCAAGGCACCGAGCTAGGACGCGTTCGGCGCTTGTTCGCGCGTCTACGCCGCCACGTCAATGCCGGACGCACTGCGCTCGCACATTGTGCAATGAGCCTTCGACATCACGTCGATCGCGATGAGATGACACGCCTGCATCAGGCGGTTGAACGCCTCGATGGCGTCGCACAGGACATTGAACTCATTCAGGAACGCGCTCGGTTGCTTCAAGAGGAAATAGCGGGCCAGCTCGGTAAAGCAACCAACCGCAATCTCTACATTCTTTCATTGATGACAACCACGCTACTGCCGATCAATCTGATCACCGGTGTATTCGGCATGAACACGGGTGGGCTGCCTTGGGCCAACGATCCATCGGGCTTCACCCGGGCAACCTTGTGCATGTTGATCGGCGTGGCGATATCGCTGGGAATTTTGCACTGGCGGAAAATTTTGTAGAAATTCTCGTCCTCTTAGGAGAGCTTCGATGAACGCGCCGATAGAGCACCGCTTTTTTGCGCCCGATGGTCTCCAGCTTTTTTATCGCGACTATATTCCTGAAAAAGAAAACGCACCTGTCGTGCTTTGTCTACATGGCCTGACGCGCAACAGCCGCGATTTCGCTGAGCTTGCCCAGCATTTGCAAAATCGCTATCGCGTCATTACCCCTGACATTCGTGGGCGCGGCTTTTCCGCTTACGATCCACAGTGGCGTAACTACCATCCCGCAACATACGTAAAGGATGCCTGGGCATTATTGGATAACTTGCATATCGATCGCTTCGCAATCGTCGGCACATCGCTCGGCGCGTTGATGGCAATGTTGATGGCGGTCCAACAACCGCAGCGCGTCGCCGGTATCGTGCTGAACGATGCCGGCCCCGAAATCGATCCGCGTGGCCTTGCACGCATTGCGCAATACGCCGGCAAACTGCCGCTCGTTAATTCCTGGAACGAAGCTGTCGATCAGGCAAAAGTCGTATACGGCGACGCACTTCCCGGCTTGAACGATGCGCAATGGCTGGCATACGCCAAAAAATATTTCCGCGAAAACGAAAGCGGTGTTCCGGTTCTCGACTCAGATCCGAATATCGGTCGCGCATTTCGCGAAGCGCCTACACCACCAACCCAATATTTATGGCAGGTTTACGCGCAGATACAGAACACGCCCATTCTGGTTTTGCGCGGAGCGACATCGGATATTTTGAGTGCCGAAACTGTAGCAAGAATGAAGCAGGAAAAGCCGGCTCTGAGCATCGTCGAAGTTAAAAACCGCGGGCACGCACCGTTGTTGAATGAGGCGGAGTGTGTCGCAGCAATCGATAAACTGCTTTCTACATTGAAATAAATTTCATGGATGCAGTACTAATCTATACGGTGTAAAAAGCAGTGAACTGCTCGATAAAATCACCGAGCATTGCTTGTGGAAGATCATTGATACCGGCTGCTGCCGCTCGACCACCACCGGTAGGAAAACGACGGCACAATTCGTCGGCAC
>CBFHCK010000087.1:0-8622 GCA_965653955.1 uncultured Spongiibacteraceae bacterium | reverse complement strand
CTTAGCCATAAAAAAAGGCCGCATTTCTGCAGCCTTTTTCTTTATGTATTTGGCTCCGCCTGCTGGGCTCGAACCAGCGACCCAATGATTAACAGTCATTTGCTCTACCGACTGAGCTAAGGCGGAATGAAGTGGAACGCGGTAGGAGGCGCGCATATTAAAGGCGGCTCCGGCCTCAGTCAACTGCTTTTTGGCATCGCTAACATAATGAATCTTTTGGCAATTTTTTGATCAGATCGACATATCGGAGTCGCCGCAACTGGCGGAGTGGCGCCTGATCGGCGTTGCTCCTCTTGCGAAACCGCCTCGCCGCCGCAATAGTGGCTGCCGCCATCGCGTTACCGGAGTTGATCATGGGTCGTCCCTTTGTTGTTGCATCCCCTTACAAACCTGCTGGCGATCAGCCGACCGCGATTCGCGAGCTGGTCGAGGGCGTTCGCGCCGGCCTGATGTCGCAGACATTGCTCGGTGTCACCGGCTCCGGCAAGACCTTCACAGTGGCGAACGTGGTGCAGGAAATTCAGCGACCAACCATCGTGATGGCGCCGAATAAAACACTGGCCGCGCAGCTGTACGGCGAATTCAAAGAGTTCTTTCCGAACAACGCGGTCGAGTACTTCGTTTCTTATTACGACTACTACCAACCTGAAGCCTACGTGCCATCGTCGGACACGTACATCGAGAAAGACGCCTCGATCAACGAACACATCGAGCAGATGCGACTGTCGGCGACGAAGGCGTTGATGGAGCGCGAAGATGCACTGATAGTCGCGACGGTGTCGGCGATCTATGGTTTGGGCGATCCCGATCAGTATTTCAAAATGGTGCTGCATATCGATCGCGGCCAGCCGGTCGAGCAGCGCGCGATTCTGCGCCGTCTCGCCGAAATGCAGTACACGCGCAACGATCAGGCCTTCGCTCGCGGCACGTATCGTGTGCGCGGCGACATCATCGATATTTTTCCGGCCGAATCCGAGCGCGATGCAGTGCGCGTCGAATTGTTCGACGACGTCATCGAGAATATTTCGACGTTCGACCCGCTTACTGGCGAATTGATCAGCAAATTGCCGCGCTATGTCGTGTTCCCGAAATCGCACTATGTGACGCCGCGCGAAACGTTGTTGCAGGCGGTCGATCACATCGAAGAAGAATTGAAGGAGCGGCTCAAATACCTGCGCGACAACAACAAATTGGTCGAAGCGCAACGGCTCGAACAACGCACGCGATTCGATCTCGAAATGATTCGCGAGCTGGGGTATTGCAACGGCATCGAAAATTATTCGCGTTATCTGTCTGGCCGCGCGCCCGGCGAAGCGCCGCCGACGCTGTTCGATTATTTGCCGCCGACTGCACTCGTTGTCGTCGATGAATCGCATGTATCGATTCCGCAAATCGGCGCGATGTACAAAGGCGATCGCTCGCGTAAGGAAACGCTGGTCGAATACGGTTTCCGTTTGCCGTCGGCGCTCGATAATCGTCCTTTGCGTTTCGATGAATGGGAGCGTTTAGTGCCGCAGTTGATCTTTGTCTCCGCGACGCCTGGGCCTTACGAGCAACAAAATGCAGGACGCGTTGCCGAGCAATTGGTGCGGCCAACGGGTCTGGTCGATCCGCAAATCGAAGTGCGGCCGGCGCGCACACAGGTCGACGATTTGTTATCGGAAATCAAAAAGCGTATCGCCATCGAAGAGCGCGTGTTGGTCACAACGCTGACCAAACGCATGGCCGAAGACCTCACCGAATATTTGAGCGATCACGGTATTCGCGTGCGCTATTTGCATTCGGATATCGAAACGGTGGAGCGCGTCGAAATCATTCGCGATTTGCGCTTGGGTTTATTCGATGTGCTGGTTGGCATCAACTTATTGCGTGAAGGGTTGGATATGCCCGAGGTATCGCTGGTCGCGATTCTCGATGCGGATAAAGAGGGCTTCCTGCGTTCGGAACGTTCGTTAATTCAAACGATCGGCCGTGCCGCGCGGAATTTAAACGGCACCGCAATTTTGTATGCCGACAAAATGACCGGTTCGATGGAGCGCGCAATCGGCGAAACCAATCGTCGCCGCGATAAACAAATTGCGTTCAACGAAGAGCACGGCATCGTGCCGAAAGGCGTTAAGAAATCAGTTACCGATATCATGGAAGGCGCGCACGCACCCGGCGCCCGCGGCAAACGCGGTGGTGCGAAAGCACGCAAAGTCGCTGAGCCCGAAGCGCGTTACGGAAAGTCGATTGCCGATATGACGCCGCAAGAGCGCGAAAAAGAAATCAAAAAACTCGAACAAAAAATGCATCAACACGCAAAAAATCTCGAGTTCGAAGAAGCTGCGCAAGTGCGCGATGAATTAGCGGCGTTGAAATACGAAGCGTTGTCCTGACTGTTCACGCGAAATCTGCGGGATCAAGTCCCGCAAAATGTTTTCTGTACGATCTGCTCCGGTGTTGGCGGCGTGGCGTAACGCGCCAGCTCCGGTTGGTAGTTATACGGGGCAGCCAGTACATCAACAAGTCGATGAAAAGGCGCGAAATCGTTTTGATACGCCGCAGCGATTGCGTCTTCCACCAAATGATTGCGTGGAATAAAAACCGGATTCACCGCGAACATTTCTGCTTGACGTGCCGCCGGATCGCGATTTTCCTGCGTAAGTTGCGTCTGCCACTGCTCGATCCAGATCGCAAAGCTTTCAGGCAATTCGAATATTTCGCTGACACTGTTCTCTTGTGCTGAATCCAAATTCGCGAGATCCGATAAGCGCCGAAACGTCAGTGTGTAATCGGCTGCGGCATCGCTCATCGTTTTGAATAAATCTTCGATCAGTGCGATATTTTTTTCCGTTATTTGCGTGAGCCCGATTTTTTTCAGCATGCCCGCGACATAGGCGTTTTGAAATTGTGCGGAGAAGGCGTTGATGGCTTCCTGTGCGGGCGGCAGTGCATCGGTGTCGTTGTCGGCAATCAACGGCAGCAGCGCTTGTGCCAATCCCGCGAGATTCCACTGCGCAATCGGTGGCTGATTCCGGAATGCATAACGTCCCTGACGATCGATCGAGCTGTACACCTGATTCGCATTAAACGAATCCATGAATGCGCACGGGCCGTAATCGATCGTTTCGCCACACACCAGCATATTGTCGGTGTTCATCACGCCGTGAATAAAGCCGAGCTGCTGCCACTGCGCAATTAATTGTGCTTGGCGTGCAATCACATTTTGTAGCAACGCTAAATACGGATTCTCTGTCTGCGCGATATGCGAGTAATGCCGCGCGATCACATGGTCGGCGAGCGTGCGCAAGGCATCGACATCGTTGCGCGCCGAGAAAAATTGAAATGTACCGACGCGAATATGACTGCTCGCAACGCGCGTCAAGACGCCGCCTGGCAGTTGCTCTTCGCGAAAAACAATCTCGCCGCTGCTTATGGCGGCGAGACTGCGCGTCGTCGGCACGCCGAATGCAGCCATCGCTTCGCTGACAATGTATTCGCGCAACACTGGCCCCAGCGGCGAACGACCATCGCCGCCACGCGAATACCGCGTTTTACCGCCGCCTTTGAGTTGAATGTCGTAACGCTGTCCATCGGTGCCGATCACTTCGCCAAGCAATATCGCTCGTCCATCGCCCAGCTGCGGATTCCAGCCACCGAATTGATATCCCGCATAAACCGTTGCAATCGGCTCCGCACCCGCAGGCACATGATTACCCGCGAATGTCAGCAATGCTTCTTTGCTGTTGAGCCACTCGGTATCAATACGCAACTGTTGAGCCAGCGTGGTGTTGACGCGAATAAGCGAGGGCGCTTCGACAGGCGCCGGTAATTGCCGCGAGAAAAAGTGCTCGGGCAATCGAACATAGGAGTTATCGAAGGGGATAGCAGATGGCTGACTCATGAATTAAAACCGCGATAAGACATAACGCGGTCATCGTGCCGGTGTTTGGATAGAAGGGCAACTGTTGGTATCAGAACGTACTGCTTTATTTGTGTGACTTTCTTACCCATGTTTTCGGCACGTGTGCGCATTGCAGCAACGATAAACACCCCTCCCCATATACGACCAAAGTCGCATTCTTTGTCCGCGCGTATACGTCTACGCTGGCATTTCGCTTGACGGACAACTGTCGCCGCACAAGCCATACCGCTGCAAGGGGAAGGCATGGCTGCACCAACTCAGCACTTCAAATTTTCGTTAATGCGGATGAAGCATCTCGGCATTGCACTATGTATTTGTGCAGCGATTGGGTGCTCCAAAGAAAAGGCCGCAGTACAGCGCCCGGCGCCGTCCGTCAGTGTGCAGAAAGTGACGCCGGCCACTGTTCCATACGTGGTCAGTTTCGTTGCGCAGACTGAAAGTTCTCGGCAGGTCGATATCGTTGCGCGCGTCTCTGGGTTTCTCGAACACATCGCATATCGCGAAGGCGATTTGGTGAAAGAAGGGCAGGTGCTGTTTCGCCTTGATCGCAAACCATTGCAAGCACAGGTCGATGCGGCGAAAGGGGCATTGCTGTCGCAACAGGCTCGTTTCACTACTGCTAAAGCCAATCTCGCACGTATAAAACCGCTCGCGGCGATGGATGCATTATCGCAGGCCGATCTCGATCGCGCGCAGGGGGAATACGATGCGGCGAATGCGGCGGTATTTGCAGCGAGCGCGCGTCTGCGAGAAGCCGAAATCGACCTCGGTTACACCACCATCAAGGCGCCTGTTACCGGATTCGCGAGTCGCTCGCTGCAGCGGGAAGGCGTATTCCTCAATGCACAGGGCGATTCCGCCAAGCTGACGTACGTCGCTGCGGTCGATCCGATGTGGGTGAATTTCAGCGTGTCGCAAAATCAGATGGCGAGCCTGCGCGATCAAATAACAAAAGGCCTGGTGACGGAGCCTGCCGATAATATTTTGCAGGTTGAAATCGAAATGTCCGATGGCACGGTGTATCCGGAGAAAGGACAAATCAGTTTCCGCGATCCGAATTTCAGTCAGGACACCGGCTCGTTTCTGGTGCGCGCCGTGATATCGAATAAACGTCAGGATTTGCGCCCCGGTATGTTCGTTACCGCGAAGGTGCAAGGTTTCGTTCGTCCTAACGCCGTCGTCGTGCCGCAGCTGGCAGTGCAGCAAGGCGCTAACGGTCATCTCGTGTATGTCATCAAATCCGATAACACCGCCGAAATTCGGCCTGTCATCGTCGGTGATTATTACGGCGACAAAAACATCATCATCGTCGATGGGCTCAAAGCGGGCGATAACGTTGTCGTCGATGGTGCTTTAAAGGTGATGCCGGGCAAACCCGTGCAGATCGTGCCTGCCGCAGCCCAGAAGACAGCTGCGGCGCCCGCCACTAAAAGCGTAAGCGCAAAAAACTAAGGCGGAGACCGCGCGATGTTCACGCATTTTTTTATTGACCGACCGATTCTTTCCGCCGTCATTTCGATTCTGATTGTGCTTGCCGGTGCCGTATCGATGACGGTTGCGCCCATCGAACAATATCCCGATATGGCGCCGCCACAAGTCACGATCGACGCGATATATCCCGGCGCGACCGCAGAGGTTATCGCCAACAATGTCGCGGCGCCGATCGAAACGCAGCTCAACGGAATCGACAATCTGCTGTATTACTACTCGACCAGTTCGTCGAGCGGCAATGTGCAAATTGTTGTCGTGTTCAAACCGGGTACCAATTCCGATATCAATCAGGTCAACGTGCAAAACCGACTTAGTCAGGCGATGCCTAAATTGCCGCAAGTCGTTACGCAACAAGGCATCACCGTCGATAAAAAATCGCCAAGCATTATGTTGGTGGTTTCGCTGTATTCCCCTGATGAACGCTATACGCCTGCCTATCTCGATAATTATGCGAATCTCTACGTACTCGATGAACTAAAACGCATTCCCGGTGCGAATCGTTCATCGGTATTTGGTTCGCCCGATATTGCGATGCGAGTGTGGGTGCGGCCCGATCGGATGGCGCAGCTCGGCATCACCGTGCAAGAGGTTATGACTGCAATTCAAAGTCAGAATCAGGCATTCGGTGTGGGCCAGCTCGGCGCGCAACCGTCAAGGCCCGATGTCGAACAGCAATTCGTCGTCACTGCGCAAGGCCTGCTGACTAAACCCGAAGAATTCGAAAATATTATTGTGCGCACCGCGAAAGAGGGCGCCGCTATTGTTCGGTTGCGCGACATCGGTCGCGTCGAACTCGCGAAAAAAGATTATGCGATGGCGAGTCGTATGAACGGAAAAACCGCGACTACGATCGGCGTATATCAGCAGTCCGGCGCCAACGCAGTAGAAACCTCCAAAGCAGTGCGCGCAAAGATGGAGGAACTGAAAGCCAAATTTCCGACCGGGCTCGATTACAAAATTGTGCTCGATACCAGTCAGTTCACGCTTTATTCCATCGATAAGGTCGTGCATACATTCTTCGAAGCAGTTGTTCTCGTCGTGCTGGTGGTGTTCGTATTCCTGCAATCGCTGCGGGCCACCATCATTCCGATTATCGCGGTACCCGTGTCGATCATCGGCACCTTCGTCGGGATGCACCTGCTCGGTTTCTCGATCAACATGTTGACGCTGTTCGGGATGATTCTCGCGATTGGTCTCGTCGTCGATGATGCCATTGTCGTGGTCGAAAACGTCGAAACTAATATGACCAAGCACAAGATTGGCGCGAAAGAAGCGGCCAAGCTTGCGATGAGCGAAATTGCGGGGGCGCTGATTTCGATTGTGCTCGTGCTGGTTGCCGTATTTCTGCCGGTAGCATTTCTCGGCGGCGTCACCGGCACGCTGTATAAACAATTCGCTATCACCATCGCGATTTCGATGGTGATTTCCGGCGTCGTTGCGCTCACGTTATCGCCTGCGCTTGCGGCAATTATTATCAAGTCGCATCACGGTGAGAAGCACAAACTGTTTCAGCTCTTCGAGCGCGGCTTCGATAAATTGCAGAACAGTTTCGTCGCTCGCGTCGCTCGCGTGATCACGCATTGGAAGTTCGCATTGATCGGCTTTGGTGTGGTGATTCTTGGCATCATGCTGATGTTTCGTACACTGCCGTCGAGTTTCGTGCCGGACGAAGATCAGGGTTATTTCTTCGTCATCGCACAAGTTGAAGATGCCGCGAATTTATCGGTAACGAAACGCTTCACCGCGACACTCGAAGACATCATGTTGAAAGATCCGGCGGTGCAGGATGTTGGCACCGTCAACGGCTATAGCTTTATCGATGGCCAGAACAACAACAGCGCAGCATTAATGTTTGGTTTGCTGAAACCATTCGACGAGCGCAAAGATAAATCGTTGCTGTCGTTCGATACATTGAAACGGCTGAACAAAGAATTCGCTGGACGTAAGGAAGGCATCGCATTTGCAGTCAATCCGCCGTCGATTCCCGGACTCGGTACGACAGGCGGTTTTGAATTTTATATACAGAACCGTGGCGCCGGCGATGTACGTACTACCGACGAAGCAATCACCAGCTTCATGGCGAAGGCGCGACAACGGCCCGAGCTGATGAACGTTAACACCACTTTCCGCGCTAACAGCCAGCAATTGTTTGTCGATCTCGATCGCGCCAAAGCGGAAGTGTTAGGTGTGAAGGTGGAGGAAGTTTTTCAAACCATGCAGGCGCTGTTTGGCTCGCAGGTGGCGGGGCAGTTCACCCAGTTCAGTCGTGTCTGGTTCGTCATCGTGCAGGCCGATGCCGAATATCGCATCAAGCCCGAGGACTTTCAAAACGTGTACGTGCGTTCCGATAGCGGCGCCAATGTGCCGCTGTCATCGCTGATCACTACGCGCTATGTCACCTCACCGAAAATGATGACGCGCTTCAACGGTTTTCCTTCCGTGAAAATTACCGGCAGTCCGGCAGCGGGTTATAGCTCCGGACAGGCGCTTCTCGCGATGGAATCGGTTGCGCAGGAAACGCTGCCGTCTGATTTTGGCATTGCATGGGCGGGGCAGGCACTTCAGGAAAGACAATCGGGCAGCACCTCATCGTCTGCATTCATATTTGGTTTGATCGTGGTGTTTCTGATTCTCGCGGCGCAATTCGAGAAATGGACGTTACCGATCGCGGTGGTACTCACGGTGCCATTCGCAATTTTGGGGGCGTTGTTGCTGACATGGATTTGCGGCTTGCAAAACGACGTCTATTTCCAGGTCGGATTAATTACGTTGGTGGGACTCTCGGCGAAAAATGCGATTTTAATTTGCGAATTCGCCATCGAGCGCGTGCACGCCGGTTTGGCGCCGCGCGAAGCGGCGATCGAGGCGGCGGGTTTGCGGCTGCGTGCGATCGTGATGACCTCGCTCGCATTCGGTCTCGGTTGCGTACCTCTGGCTATTGCATCGGGTCCGGGCGCTAACAGTTTGCGTGCGATTGGCACGGGCGTTATCGGCGGTATCGTTATGTCGACGATGGTTGCGATTTTCTTCGCACCGCTATTTTTCTGGATGCTCGAATCGCTGAGCGAGCGCGTCGCCAAGAAAAAGCTCGCGAGCGCCGATGGTCACCACGCGCCTCCGTTGTCGGCACCTCAAGCGACAACCCTTGAGCAGCAACGCAGGGAGAGCTGAAACAGCCATGACCCATTCATTCACGCGCTGCCAACACTGGGCTTGCTCGACGG
>CBFHCK010000086.1:0-8632 GCA_965653955.1 uncultured Spongiibacteraceae bacterium | reverse complement strand
GGTCGCTAGAAATGCCATTGATGTCTGGAGTGAGTTATTAACCCGTTAACTTACATCGTATCGCCCAACGAGGTCGATGCGAAACTAGCACTCACTCTGCTGACAGAAAGCGGCATAGATGCGCGCGTGTTTGGCAATTTGCGGGAGCTTGCAGTCAATCTGGATTCGAGAGTTGGCTGCGTCATTCTTGTAGAAGATGCGCTGATTTCCGACGACATTCCTCCGTTGCGCGAGGCACTCGAAAGTTTGCCGGCGTGGTCCGATCTGCCGTTGATTGTGGCTGCGCACGATGTTGCGTTTCTTGGCGGCCTATTCGCGGATGCATTTCCTAATTCGGGCAACGTTACGTTTCTAGAGCGGCCGTTGAATTTTTTTACTTTGGTCTCCGCCGTGCGCGTGGGGCTTAGAGCGACGTCGCGGCAATGGCAGGTGGGTGAGCTGCTTCAGGAGAAAGAGAACGCCGTAAAATTGCGCGACGAATTTCTCGCCATGCTCGCGCACGAATTGCGTAATCCACTCGCGCCGATGGTTAATGCCATTTACATGATGCGGTTAATGCGTCTGGAAGATCCGCAGGTTGTGAATGTAACCGATGTGCTGGAGCGTCAAGTCAACCATGTAAAACGGATGGTTGATGATTTGATGGATGTTGCTCGCCTTGAACGCAGCAAGCTTACGCTTCAAAAAACACCGACCGATCTCAATCGAGTAGTGTCGGGTGCTGTCGACAGCTCCTTGGTTACCGCTCGTGCACGCGGACACACCATCAATTGCCAACTGCACGCGCAGCCGCTGCCGGTCATTATCGATAGTGTTCGCGTCGAACAGATCGTGTGTAACCTTATTAATAACGCAATTAAATTCACGCCCACTGCCAATGAAATATGCGTTCAGACTTCGGCGGCGGAAGGTTTTGCATTAATCACCGTGAAAGATAATGGCATCGGGTTTTTACCCGAAACAGCCGAAAGTCTTTTTACGCCATTTTTACAGGCCAATCCGACCATAGCGCGATCGGCCGGAGGCCTGGGCATCGGGTTGACCATCGTGCGACGTCTCGCCGAACTGCACGGTGGCTCAGTACGAGCGTCAAGTGACGGCCTCGGCAAAGGTGCATGTTTCGTTATCAGCATTCCGATGACGACGATGGATTTACTGCCGATCAAAACGTCGAATCATTTCGATCAGGACAGCACGCGCCGTCGGATTGTCATCGTTGAAGACAATGCAGATATTCGCGAAACGCTTCGCTCCATTCTCGGCTTGTGGGGGCACGATGTATTCGCTGCGGACAATGGAATATCGGGGGTGGAGTTAATTCAGCGCGAGCTGCCGGATATTGCGTTAATTGATGTTGGGCTGCCTGCGCTGAATGGATATGAGGTGGCAAAAACCGTGAAAGCGGCACTTCCAAAAATACAATTGATCGCGATTACCGGTTACGGACAACCCACCGATAAGCTTGCGGCAATAGAAGCAGGTTTTGATCACCACTTACTCAAACCTGTTGAACCGGCGTTGCTGAAGGAACTGCTGGCGAAGGCGAACCATGTTACTTCCTAACCCACGTACGCTGTTGCGTTACCCATCGGCCGTTTTACTGCTTGTCCAGCTTATCGGTGTGATTTTATATCCATTAATGGAGCAGGCCGCTGAAAGCCGAACCTATTTCGGAGTGTTTGGAATTATTGTGTTGGGACTCGCATTACGGATGGTGCGCAACACGCCCGGCGTTACTTGGATTGCGTTGTTGCTGGCTTCGTCGATTGTCGTGTTATCCATTTTAAATGCCTCCACGCAGAATCCGACGCTGCTGTTAATAACGGTTGCGCTAGAGTCTGCGTTTTACTTCTACGCGGCAGCTTGTTTAATTGCCTACATGATGCAGGACGATCGCGCCACACCTGACGAGCTCTTTGCTGCGGGTGCAACATTTACGTTGCTCGCATGGGCCTTTGCGTATCTCTATATGTTTTGCCAATTAGTTAATCCGGCGAGCTTCGTTGTGCAAACTGAAGTGCCACTTACGCGCACGTGGATGGAGTTGTTATTTTTAAGTTTTACCTGTCTTTCCGGCGTAGGGCTTGGCGATATTATGCCGCTACAACCTATGGCCCGAGCGTTGGTGATGCTTGAGGAATTCAGCGGTGTTATGTACATCGCGCTGGTCGTATCGCGTTTGATCGGTCTTACTATTCGAGAGCAAAAATAAATTCGCCGCAAATAAAAAAGCCGGCGCTAGGCCGGGCTTTTTATTTGCGGCGGTGGGAGCGGGATTGATTCGATCGCTGCGCGATCTCACCCTGCGGGCGCCGTTGCTTCGCTCCGGACGTCCAAAATTGCTCTGCAATTTTGTCGAACCGCGAGGGTTCTCGTCCGCCTCTAAGCGCAAAAATAAAAAACCCGGCGCATGGCCAGGTTCTTTATTTTTGGCGGTGAGAGAGGGATTCGAACCCTCGATACGCTATTAACGTATACACGCTTTCCAGGCGTGCTCCTTCAGCCGCTCGGACATCTCACCAAAACCGATAATCGCAGACACAATCGAAGAAAATCAGGCCTGCGCGAGGGCGGCTACTCTAGCCGAGTGAGCCCGGGTTATCAATCCTTTTATGGTATGCTCGGCCGCTGTTTTTAGCGGGTTATGCGTATGAAATGCACCATTGTGCCGGTCACGGCGTTTCAACAAAACTGCAGTATTCTCGTCTGCGAAAAGACTCATCGCGCTGCGCTGGTCGATCCCGGCGGGGATGTATCGCGGTTGCGCGATGCGCTTCAAAAGTTGGGCGTTACGCTCGAAAAAATTTTCCTGACACACGGTCATATGGATCATTGCGGCGGTGCCGATGAGCTGCGCAAAGAATTCGGTGTGCCGATTGAAGGCCCCCATCGCGAAGATAAATTCTGGATCGATCAAATCGCCGACTCGTGTCGCATGTATGGATTGCCGGTAGTCGAATCATTCGAGCCGGACCGTTGGCTGAATGATGGCGATACCGTGTCGTTCGGCGAGCAGACGCTCGAAGTTTTGTTTTGCCCCGGACATACGCCCGGTAGCGTTGTGCTTTTTCATCGCGAAGATTGCATCGCATTTGTCGGCGATGTGCTGTTTCAAGGTTCGATAGGTCGCACCGATTTCCCGCGCGGCGATTACGACACTCTGATTAATTCGATACGCAACCAACTATGGCCACTGGGTGACGACGTGCAATTCGTGCCCGGGCATGGGCCGATGTCGACGTTCGGCAATGAACGTAAACACAATCCTTTTGTTGCCGATAAACGTTTCGGCTGATGAGTTAAAGATGCATTTACGCTGGTTGGATATTTCCATTGCGCGCCGGTTATTTTACGCCGCGCTGATTTCAATCACCTTTCTTGCATTAATTCCGGCGACTGAAGTGCCGGCCTCGACAGGTTGGGACAAGGCCGATCATTGGCTCGGATTTTTTGCGCTCGCTTTTCTCGGTGCGCATGCATATCCGCAGCACTCGTTCTGGCGACGTATTGCTATAGCCTTGCTGATGTACGGTATCGGCATCGAATTCGCTCAATGGTGCACGCCCGATCGACAAGCGGATTGGCGCGATGTTGTCGCTGACGCTATCGGTATCGCGGCGTATGGTCTGGTGGTTTTTTGTTGTCAGCGCATCGAGCGGATGCGAGTCGAGTCTGAATAGTTTCGTTTACCACTAGGTAAAAACCCGCACAGAGCGATGGCGAATCTACTGATAGTCTTTCATTCACAGTCTGGCAGCAACGCGCAGTTGGCGCAGGCAGTATTGCGCGGCGCGCACCGCGAAACCGATGTGACTGCACGTCTTTTGCGAGCGAGTGACGCAACCACCGACGATTTATTATGGGCCGACGGCGTATTGTTCGGTTCGGCGGAGAACTTTGGCTATTTATCGGGTGGCCTCACCGATTTTTTGGCGCGCACGTTTTATCCCTATCAAAAAATCGCGCCGGGGCGAGTATTGCCGTACGCAATATTCAGCAGTACCGGCAATGATGGACGCGGCGCGGTGCGTCAATTGCAGCGCATAGTCTCTGGTTATCCGATGCGCGAAGTTGCAGAGGCGGTGATTGTGCGCGGAGATATCGGCGAGGATGGTTTGCGTCGCTGCGAAGAGTTGGGCGAAACGCTCGCAGCGGGCTTGGCGCTTGGGGTGTTTTGAAAACAACGCGCGACTTTTTGAAAAATCACAAAACCGTGTCCATACTTCGGACACTTTGTTTGTCCCTCCACGATGGTTTGGACCTCTACTGACGGGAATCAGGCATTCCTGGGTCACGTAAGGTCAATTCTTTGTCTTGGTCTTTTCGTAAGCGTTTTTCCTCATTGCTGATTCCGACGCTCGTGCTCGTCGTGCTGATCCATGAAATATGGACGACGCCGGTGTACACCAAGCGCGATCTCGCATCGATGCGCGAAGCCGCGGTTACGCTTGCGAAGCAGGGCGACATCGTTACCGCACTTGAGCGGTTACGCGCGCTATCGGAAGTGGCACCGCATGATCGCGGTGTGTGGGGCGATTATCTGAGCGTGCTGATTCGTACCGGTCATGATGAACAGGCGCTCGCGCTTTACCGAAATAAAAAAGCACAAGCTTTGCCTGATTACACGCTGGCCGAATTATTTGATGCCGCGTTGCGTCAACAGGATGCTGCGCTGGCGCGGGAAATTGCCGACCGCGAAATTGCGCAAAGTCGCGACCGCGATACTGTAGCAGCGGCGCGCGAGCGTGCCTTGAACGATTCCGCCTTGCTCGCGTCGTCATCGCAAACAGTGCAACAAGCAGAAAGCCAAGCACCGATCATCGCTGCTGAAGCGGGCGCGGCGTTGCCGATCCCTTCAGTTGCCTCATCGTTAAAAAAAGCGCCGTCGTTCGGAAATAAAAATCGCATTGCTCAACCGACGCCGTCTCGTCGTTCTGTCCCCGCCGAACCTGTACGTGCAGCATCAACTCCTGTTTTGCCTAATCCCCATATTTCGATATCACTGGCCGATAAAGCTCGCGATGCGGTGCGAGCTGCAGAGCAGGCGCCAGCTGCCGAGCGTGTTGCATTAGCAGAGGCGACATTACCAGTCATTCACGAATATGCGGCGACATTGTCTGCCGATTCGGAAGCAGCACGTAATGCAACGCTCGATCAGGTGCGCGCGCTGACGTTGGCTAACCGGCTCGATGAGGCCGCTGCGTTATTCGAGTCGCTGCCGTCTGCAGATCAATTGCCTTTGTACGGCGTGATGAATGGCGCCGATTTGTATGCGCGCCGACATGAGCCGGAGCGCGCTGGCGAATTATTCGATCGAGCGCAGCGGTTGCAGCCGGATTCGCGCGAGATTGCAGTCGCGCAATTTTATAATCAACTGGATCTGGAGCAGTTCGATCGCGCTGCGGAGTCGCTGTCACGCGTACGGGAACTTTCGGATGATGAGCAAGCTCGGCGCGATGCTGAAGTGCTCGATGCCATGTTTACGGCGTATCAAAACCGTTTAGATGCTGCGCAGAGAAAGCTCGAACGATTGCAAGATGCTGCGCCGGACGATGGCGATATTAAACTTCGGCTGGCTCAAATATATCGGTGGCGTGGTTGGCCGCGGCGGGCGCTTGCCGAATATCGAACAGCTTTAGAAGCTGACGATAATCCTGTACCGGCGCGGCTCGGAGAAATCTCTGCGCTCAATGATTTGCACGCATTCAAACAAGCACGTGCGCAGTTACAGCAATTGGCTGCTTCAACACCGGCTCATCCCGATGTAATTCAGGCACAACACGATCAACACAAACGCGAGCGTTGGGAATACAGCGCGCAGGTCATGGCCGGTCAATCGAGTGAAAGTCAGGTCAACGGCAGCAGCGATATTGCGTTCGAACAAAAAATGTATTCGCCGCCGATAGCGGATCAGGCACGTGCTTTCGTTCACCAGCGCTACGATTCGGCCGATTTTGTCGAGGGCAGCGGCAGCGCAAATCGTATTGGTGTTGGCGGCGACTATCGATCGCAGCAGTTCGATGGCGCGGTTGAAGTCGCTGACCGACATCCCGACGGTCGCGTTGGCGTATCGCTCAACGGCGAATGGAAATTCGATGATCGCTTCAGCCTATTTGGCGAAGCACAAAGTGATAGCACGCAAATTCCGTTGCGTGCCCTGCGCGCAGGAATAGAGGGTTATTCGATGACAGTGGGCGCGCTGTATCGCCTCAATGAAAGTCAGAGCATGCGCGCCAGTTACGGCCGTACCGAGTTCAGCGACGACAACAACCGCGATGCGTTTGCCACGCAATACCGGCACAGCGTTTATCGCGATGCGCATAATCAGCTGACAGCCATCGCGCAGGCGTATTTCAGCCGCAATTCGGCCGGTAATAACGTGCCTTATTTCAATCCCGACGAAGACGTATCGATCGGGGTTGCCGCTTTGTATGAAGGCATATTGTGGCGACGCTATCAGCGCTCATGGTCGCAACGTATTCAATTCGGTGCGGGCGATTATTCGCAGCAGCATTTCGGCAGCGGCGCGATTTGGGATGTGGAATACGAGCAGCGCTGGCAATTAAACGATGCATTGAATTTTAACTACGGCGTGCTGTATCGCAGCCGCCTTTACGACGGCGAACGCGAAGGCTATAGCGCGATTTTCGGCGGCGTGAACTGGCGTTTTTAACGAGGCTGATGGCGATATGCAATATCAATCGATAATCGATCATCTGCTGGCGTTCGCTTACTACTACCCACTGTTCATGTCTTATGTGTGGATGTGTGGTGGTTTGTATTACCGTTTCCATTGGGAGCGGACGAGCCCGCAGGATCAGCCGCCAAAATTGCGGCGATATCCAGGCGTATCGATTTTGGTGCCGTGTTTCAACGAGGCAGAGCAACTGCATGAAACGTTGTTGCATCTATCGAAAATCGATTATCCGGATTTTGAAATTATCTGCATCAATGACGGTAGCGGCGATAACACCGCGCAAATTCTGGATGATCTGACTCAGCAATACGAGCGTCTGCGTGTCGTGCATTTGACGAGTAATGGCGGCAAAGCGCGCGCGCTAAATGTCGGCGCATTAATGGCCCGACATGAAGTTCTCGTGTGTATCGATAGCGATGCGGTGCTCGATCCATACGCCGTCACGTGGCTGGTCGCACAATTTGAACATTCGCCGCGGCTTGGAGCCGTCACCGGTAATCCGCGTATTCGTAATCGTTCGACGTTGCTCGGTAAAATTCAGGTCGGCGAGTTCTCGTCGATTATTGGGTTGATAAAACGTGCACAGCGCATCTACGGCCGAATTTTTACAGTGTCTGGTGTGGTGGTTGCGTTTCGGCGCGCGGCATTGCAACGCATCGGTTTTTGGAATTCGGACACTGCGACGGACGATATCGATATCAGCTGGCGTCTACAGCTCGATCACTGGGATATTCGCTACGAGCCGAATGCGCTGTGCTGGATTTTGATGCCGGAAACCTACGAAGGATTATGGCGTCAGCGTTTGCGCTGGGCACGTGGCGGCGCCGAAGCGGCGTTGCGTTACGGGCCGAGAATGTTCAACTGGCGCAAGCGGCGGATGTGGCTGGTGCTCGCCGAATATTGGTTGAGTGTGGTTTGGAGCTATTTGCTCGCCATCATTGTCGTGCTTTGGCTGCTCGGTAAATTCGTTCCGCTTCCCGAAAATTTACAAGTACCGACGATCGTGCCGGGATGGCATGGCGTTGTGCTCGCATCGACATGCCTGTTGCAATTTTTTGTGAGCCTGCTGATCGACAGCCGCTACGAGCGACATTTGCTGCGCAATTTTTTCTGGATGATCTGGTATCCGCTCGCATATTGGTTAATCACTGTGTTCACCACAGTGGTCGCAGTGCCGCGCACATTATTCAATCGCAAACGCAGCGGTACTTGGGTGAGTCCGGATCGCGGCGTTCGCGATACGGGTGCCCTTTAATAGTCGCGTTCTAAAAATAGATAACAGTATTTTTTTGAAATAATTTTTGCCTGAGAGAAAGTGCAATGCGCAACAAGGAAAATCCACTGATTATCGATCGCGCCGATCTCGTTCCGCCGGGTCAGAAAGCGACGGCGTTAGGCATCACGTTATTGTTCTGGGGTGCGCTGCTTTATTTATGGCAGCCATTGGTCAGCGTGATCGCGTGGGGACTCAATATTCATTTGTTCTATAACCACATGATCCTGCTCGGCGGATACCGGACGTTTCTTGACCTGCTGATGAAGTATTTGGCGGTCATCGCAGTTCTTGGTGGCGGTTTGATTTTGTGGGCGCGCATTAACCAATGGCGTTTTCGGGGCAAGGAGCGGCGTACCGGTATCGACGCTACCGATATGGCGGCCCTATGTGCAAGTTTCGGACTGGAACCCAGCGATGGCGATGTGCTTCGCAGCCGCCGCGTTACGGTAACTTTTGTCGATGATTCAAAGATTCGGGTAACTACCGATCAGTAAGTGTCGGTCGTCTTTACATGTTCATGAAAGACAGCTTAAGTAATTCCTGCCAAATCGTTGAAAGCAGGGAGATTTGTGATGCAGGTCTCAAAATTGCTTATGGCTGAGTATGACTAACTGATGTTTAGGAAAATTCCAAAATGAGCCGTACGATTTCCGCGTTGC